>DASQPY010000659.1:0-7265 GCA_035643735.1 Actinoallomurus sp.
CGAGCGCGCGCTCCGCGTCGTCCGCGGAGATCCGGGCGGCCGGGTCCTTGACGAGAAGGTGCCACAGCACGGGCGTGAGGGGCCCGGCCCGTACGGGCGAGGGCGCGTCGTCGGTGAGCACCGCGCCGAGCGCCGCCATCGGGGTGTCCCGTTCGAACGGCGGCCTGCCCTCCACGGCGGCGTACAGCGTGGCCCCCAGCGACCACAGGTCCGACGCTGGTCCGGCGGGAGCCTCACGCAGGCGTTCCGGGGCGACGAACCCAGGTGACCCCACGAAGGCGCCGGTACGGGTGAGCGACGGGTCGCCCTCCAGGCTCGCGATGCCGAAGTCGGTCAGGACCACCCGTCCGTCGCCGGCGAGCAGGATGTTGGTCGGTTTGACGTCGCGGTGCAGGATGCCGCGCCCGTGTGCGACGCGGAGCGCCCGCAGGATCCGCAGCCCGACCGCCGCCACCGTCTGCGGCGTTCTCGCTCCCCTCGTACCCCAGACCTCAGCGACCGGAGACCCGCCGTGGCCGGGCAGGCCCGGCCACGGCGGTGAAGGAGCGTCAGCCGCCGCGCAGGACCGCGCCGACGCGCTCGGCGGCCTCGGCGACCGCGGCATCGCGTGCACCGGTCGTCTCCTCCGCCGTCAGCGTGCGGTCGGCGGCGCGGAAGCGCATCGTGTACGCGAGCGACTTGTTGCCCTCGCCCGCCTGCTCGCCGGTGTACAGGTCGAAGAGCCGGATCGACTCCAGGAGCTCGCCGGCTCCGTGACCGTCCACGCCGGCGCGGAGCGCGGCCTCCACGTCGGCGGCCGATACCGTCTCCGGCACGATGAGCGCCACGTCCTGTGTGGCGACCGGATAGGTGGTGATGTCCGGAGCGGGCACCATGCCGGCGGCGAGCGGCTCCAGGCGGGTCAGGTCGAGCTCCATCGCGCAGGACCGCGGCGGCAGGTCGTACGCCTTGATCACGCGTGGGTGCAGCTCTCCCGCGTGGCCGACCAGGACGTCCCCGGCCATGAGCACCGCGCAGCGGCCCGGATGCCACGGGGCGTGCCGGTCCGCCTTGATCTCCAGCTCGACACCGGCCTCACCCGCGATGATCCGGGCGGCCTGGATGGCGTCCGCCCAGTTCGCCGGGCGGCCCTCGCCCCACCAGCCGGCCAGGTCGTGCTCGCCGGCCAGGACCGCGCCGACCCGGAGGGGCTGGTCCGGAAGGGCGGCCTCGATCGCGGCGAGCTCGTCCGCCGTCGGCCCCCGGTCGACCGGGAGGCGCGGCGGAGGTGGCACGACCCCGCCCGGCGGCGCGGGCTTCGGCCGGTACACCAGGCCCATCTCGAACAGCGCCACGTCCCCGAAGCCGCGCCCGACGTTGCGCGCCAGCGCGCGGAACAGCCCGGGCAGCAGCGTCGTGCGCAGCAGCGGCTCGTCCTCGGTGAGCGGGTTCGCCAGCCGCAGAGCCCGCCGCCGGTCGTCGTCGGCGGGCAGCTGCAGGGAGTCCCCGTCGCCATCGGAGGCGAACGGGTAGCTGAGCACCTCGGAGTAGCCGGCCGCCGCGAGCGCCCGGCCCACGCGCCGCCGCAGACGCTGGGCCGGTGTGAGACCGCGTCCGGCCACCGAGCGCGGCGCGCGGGCCGGAATGTTCTCATACCCCTCGAGGCGGATGACCTCCTCGGCGAGGTCGTTCGGGTCGCGCAGGTCCGGCCGCCACGACGGCGGGGTCACGGTCAGCACGTCCTCGCCGGACACCTCACAGCCGACCTCGCGCAGGCGGCGTACGACGGTGTCGCGGCCGTAGGACATGCCCGCCACCCGGTCGGGATGGTCGGCGCGGATGGTGATCACGGTCGGCTCGACCGGCGCGCGGAGGTTCGTCTCCCCCGGCACGACCTGGGCCCCGCCGAGCTCGGCGAGCATGCGCACCGCGATGGCCGCCGCCTGGCGCTGGATCTCGTGGTCCACGCCGCGCTCGAACCGATAGGAGGAGTCGCTGTGCAGCTTGTGCCGGCGTGCCGTACGGCCGATGGCCTCGGGCGAGAAGTGCGCCGCCTCGATGACGATCTCGGTGGACTTCTCATCGATCTCGGTGGTCAGTCCGCCCATGACACCGGCGATGTTGACCGGGCCGGACTCGTCGGTGATGAGGATGTCCCCGGGGTCCAGGTCGCGGACGACATGGTCGAGGGTCTCCATCCGCTCACCCTGCTCAGCCCGGCGTACGACGATCGGGCCCTGGAGCTTGCCACGGTCCCAGGCATGCAGTGGCTGGCCCAGCTGGAGCATGAGGTAGTTGGTGATGTCGACGGCCAGCGAGATCGAGCGCACGCCGCACTTCTGCAGCCGCCGCATCAGCCAGAGCGGGCTCGGCGCCGCCGGGTCCAGGCCGCGTACCTCGCGCAGCACGTAGCGCGAGCACGCCGACGGGTCGGCGATGGAGGCCGGGTAGGCGTCCGCCGCTTCCTGGGGCGGCAGCTCGGCCGCCGGGTCGCGGAACGGCACCGAGAACGCGGTCGCGGCCTCGCGTGCGACGCCGCGGATCGAGGCGGTGTAGCCGCGGTCCGGGGTGACGGCGATGTCGAGGACGTCGTCGCGCAGCTGCAGCAGCTCGACGGCGTCCTGGCCGGGCACGGCGCCGGAGGACTCGGGCAGCACGAGGATGCCGTCGTGGCCCTCGCCCATGCCGAGCTCGCGCTCGGAGCAGATCATGCCCTCCGAGACCTTGCCATACGTCTTGCGCGCGCTGATCTCGAACCCGCCGGGCAGCACGCCGCCGGGCAGGATGACGGCGACCAGGTCGCCCTCCGCGAAGTTGGTGGCGCCGCAGATGATGTTCTGCGATTCGGCGTTGCCGATGTCGACCTGGCAGTAGCGGATCGGCTTCTTGAACTCCGTGAGCTCCTCGATCGCCAGGACCCGGCCCACCACGAGCGGTCCGGTCAGATCCGCGCCGAGCTCGTCGACGGTCTCCACCTCGAGGCCCGCGGCGATCAGCCGGCGTGCGACCTCGCGCGTGGTCGCCTCGGCCGGCAGCTCGACGTACTCGCGCAGCCAGGAAATCGGGACGCGCATTCAGATCTCCATTCCGAAGGCGCGGGTGAAGCGAACGTCACCCTCGACCATGTCGTGCATGTCCTCCACGCCGTGCCGGAACATCAGCGTGCGCTCCACGCCCAGCCCGAACGCCCAGCCGCTGTAGCGCTCCGGGTCGACACCGCAGGCGATGAGCACCCGCGGGTTGACCATGCCGCAGCCGCCGAGCTCGATCCAGCCCTCGGACCGGCACGTACGGCACGGCTCGCCGCCAGGCTCGGCCGAGGCGCCACGGCACACGAAGCACTCCACGTCCACCTCGCCGGACGGCTCGGTGAACGGGAAGAAGTACGGGCGGAAACGGGTCCGCAGTCCCTCGCCGAACATGCCGGCGACGAACGCGTCGATCGCGCCGCGCAGGTCGGCCATCGTGATGCCCTCGTCCACGACCAGGCCCTCCATCTGGTGGAAGACCGGGCTGTGCGTCGCGTCCAGCTCGTCGGTGCGGAACGTCTTGCCCGCGCAGACGATGTAGACCGGCAGCTCGCGGGTGAGCAGCGCGCGGACCTGCATGGGGGAGGTGTGGGTGCGCAGGACCAGCCCGGACTCCTCCGACTCGACGAAGAAGGTGTCCTGCATTTCCCGCGCCGGGTGCGCGGGCGGGAAGTTCAGCGCGTCGAAGTTGAACCACTCCGCCTCGACCTCGGGCCCCTCCACGACCTCGAAGCCCATGGAGACGAAGACGTCGGTCATGCGTTCGGCGGTCGTGGTCACCGGGTGCCGGGCGCCGCGCTGCACGCGGTCCCAGGGCAGGGTGACGTCGACGGCCTCCTCTACGAGGACGCGCTGGTCGCGCTCGTCCTCCAGCTCGGCCTGACGCCGCTTGAGCGCCTCGGAGACGTCACGGCGGGCGCCGCCCACACGTTTGCCGGCCTCGGCCTTGGCGTGCGGGGGCAGGGCGCCGATCTCCCGGTTGGCCAGCGCGAGCGGCGAGCGGTCGCCGGCGTGCGCGAGGCGGGTCTGTTTCAGTTCGTCCAGGCTCGAGGCGGCCTCGATCGCGGCGAGCGCCTCGGCGCGCACGCGGGCCACCTCGTCCGGATGCAGTGAGGTGACCTCGACCGGGTCATAGGACTTATTGGGTGCGGACATAGGTTCGAACAACTCCAGCAACTGGCGATCGAGTCATCTGGGAAAAACCACCACTCCCCCGGCCTCATAGGCACGGCTGGGGGGGGAACGGCCAGGAAGCCCGCTCGGCTGCTCTCAGGCGAAGTCTGGAGCCCCGGCGGGCAGGCTAAATCGAAACTCGGCGCCGCCGCTGGGTGCTCGCCGTACGGTGATGGCACCACCGTGCGCCTCGACCAGGCCCTTCACGATGTAGAGGCCGAGGCCGGTGCCGCCCCGCGGCTGGCCGTGGCCCCGCCAGAACTGCCGGAAGACGCGGGGCACGGATTCGGGCGGAATGCCCTCGCCCTCGTCGCGCACGGACACGACGGCTCCCTGCTTGCGTGAGTCCGGCTCCACCACAATGGTGACAGTACCAGCCCCGTGCCGGACGGCGTTCTCCACGAGGTTGCCGAGGATCTGGTCGACCTTGTCGGGATCCAGCCACATCTCGGGCAGCTCGCCCAGCACCTCGACCTCGAACCGCGCGGCGGGCTCACCGGCAACCACACGCCCCTTGACCACCTTGCGTACCTCTTCGATCACATCGACCACCTGACGCCGCATCTCCAGGCGCCCCGCCTCGATGCGTGAGACGTCGAGCAGTTCGGTGATGAGCCGGGTCACCCGGTCGGCGTCGGCGTTGACGGTCTCGAGCATGACGCGTTTCTGGTCGTCGTTGAACCGGTGCCATTTGGCGAGCAGCGTGGCGGTGAAGCCCTTCACGCTGGTCAGCGGCGACCGCAGCTCGTGCGCGACCGTCGACACGAGGTCGGCGCGGTTGCGCTCCTGGCGGGCGCGCTGAACGGCGTCGCGGAAGGCGACGGTGAAGGCGGCGACGCCGCCGTCCTTGGCGCGGGTGTAGGAGGCGGTGACGAGCAGCTCGGTGCCGTCCGCCAGGTGCAACGGCCGCTCCGGATGCCGGCTGCGGGTCGACAGGCCGCCATAGGGGTTGAGGCACTTCCACCAGTCGCGCCCGTCCGCGTCGTACAGCGGCAGGACATCGGCGAAGTCCCGGCCCAGCACGTCGGCCTGGACCAGCCCGGTCAGGCGGGCCGCCGCACGGTTGAACACGACGACGCGTCTGTCGGGGCCGGCCACGAGGAGCCCGTCGGGCAGAGTGTCCGGGCAGAGCCCGGTGGTGTCACCCTGGTGGGGGTCCGGTCTGCCCACGACCGCCTCCACCTCCCAGTGTCCGTGATGGCGCGAACGGCACGACTCTAATGCGCGGGAGCGAAACCCCGCCATGCATGCGCGTTAATGCCAGGTCCACGGCGTGTGTCGCCTCGCCTGCGTCATGTCGCGACCGCGTCATCAACACTGTCGTGCCGGCGGAACAGGTGGTCCAGGCGCGTGATCTGGAGAATGCGGCGCTGCGCCGGGCGCACGCCGGTCAGGCTCAGGGAGCCGCCGTTGCCTCTGGCGCGGTTGTTCACCGCGACCAGGGCGCCGAGCCCGGCGGCGTCGCAGAAACGCACTCCGGTGAAGTCGGCGACGATGTGCACGCCGCCCTCGTCCGCCAGGGCCATCAGGACCGTGCGCAGCTCCCCCGAGGTGTGCACGTCGATCTCACCGGCGACCTCGACCACGGCGGACCTGTCGTCGCGCCGGGTGACGGTGGCCCTCAGATCCCGCCGGATCCCCCTGGGACAGCGGCTCACGCCCCTGCGTGCCGCTCGCGCCCCACCGGTGGTCACCTCGCACGCCGCCGCCGACCTGCGGCGCCGCGGCGTGGGAATGCCACTCACGTTCCTGTTCACGGTTTCGCCCCGTTCATCGAATGACCCATAGACACCATAGGCAACTCTTAGGACGCACGGATCCGACCGCAGGTTGGTTCACCTCTCCTCCCAACGGTGGAGCATGTCATCGATCCTGACCCCTTTTCCCTGAATGTGCGAATCGTCCACTTCAGGGCATATTTGAGAGGGTCCATGTTGGTTCATGCGGCCCGGACGAGCGTGGGCCACATCGATTGACCTAAGGTTGATCGTCGATGACCGACAACACCCTGGGCTCGGCCCACCAGCCTCTTCGCGACGTGGTCACGGCGGAACTCCGCCGTCTGATACTCGCCGGCGAGCTCACTCCTGGTGAGCGCCTCGTCGAGGACCGGCTCGCCGAGCGGCTCGGGGTATCGCGCAATCCGGTACGCGAGGCGATCCGGGTGCTCGCGGCCGAAGGATTCGTCGAGGTCACGCCCAGGCGCGGCGCCGCCGTGTCGCGGCTGCCGTCGGAGGAGGCCGAGGAGCTGTTCGACGTGCGCCTGGCCCTGGAGAGCCTCTCCGCACGGCTGTCGGCCCGCAAGGTGACACCCGCCTCCGCCGCGCGGCTCCGCCGCGTCCTGGACTCCGCGCGCGTGGCGGTCGACGAGGGCCGGCTCGACCAGGTCGCGGACCTGAACACCGCGTTCCACGCCGCCGTGGCCGAGACGGCCGGCAACGCCTACCTGAGTCTCGTCGTGGGGCCGATGCTCCGGCGCGCCCAGTGGGTCTTCCAGCAGACCGCCAGGCACCGCGCACCGCACTCCTGGACCGAGCACCTCAGCCTGTACGAGGCCATCGCCGAGGGCGACGAGTCCGCGGCCGAGGCCCGTGCGATCGCTCACGTCGAGGCGGCGAGGCGTTCCTACCTCAAAGCCCTGGCCGAGGGCTGAACACCCTCCAGGCTCTGGCCGAGAGATGAACGTCTCCTTTAAGGTGTCGAAACACCCCGAAACGGGATTTTGTATACGGTCGTTTCCGTCAACCAGGTGCCTTAGCGGCATCGGGGGACCGAAACCCGCTATCCGACCCCTCCACGACTGTGTCTCCTGTCCCGTCCCGACCCCCCATCGGAGAAGGAGCGACACCTCCATGTACCTCCCTCGCAGAGTCATCGCCGCGCTCGCAGCGCTGCCCCTCATACTCGGCACCGCCTGCTCCGGCGGCGGCGCCACCTCCAAACCCTCGGTCTCCGGCGCGGCCGCCGACAACCGGGCGGTGAAGAACGGCGGCACCCTCACGATGGCGCTGGGCGTGGACCCGGACGCTCTTGACCCGAGCACGTCGGTAACGCTGGTCGGCCGCCAGGTGTTCACCTCCATCT
>DASQPY010000660.1:0-3843 GCA_035643735.1 Actinoallomurus sp.
GATCCAGCCCGGAGGTCGGCTCGTCCAGGATCAGCAGTTCGGCGCTGGAGGCCAGGGCCGCCACCAGTCCGACCTTCTGCCGGTTGCCCTTGGAGTAGGTACGTGCCTTCTTCGTGGGATCGAGTTCGAACCGATCGAGCAGTTCGTCCCGCCGGACCGGATCCAGGTCCCCACGCAGTCGGCCGAAGACGTCGATGATCTCTCCGCCGGTCAGCTTGGGCCACAGGCTCACGTCGCCGGGCACGTATGCGAGCCGACGGTGCAGAGCGACCGCGTCATCCCATGGGTCGCCTTCCAGTAGCCGAGCCTGCCCGGCCTCGATGCGCAGTAATCCGAGCAGTACGCGGATGGTGGTGGTCTTGCCGGCGCCGTTGGGGCCGAGGAAGCCGTGCACCTCTCCGGTGGCCACCGTGAGGTCCAAACCGTCCAGGGCCCGGGTTCGGCCGAATGTCTTCACCACCCCTGTGGCAGAGATCGCGAAGGCGTGCTCACGCCTGGAAGTCAAGGATGCTCGTACGGCAGTGGTCGGCATGGGTTCCCTCCCCGCTCGTCGCTTTCACAAGGTCGCGTATGACCCGCGGCACCGGCAGGGACGAAGGTCCTGCTTCCGCTGGGATCAACGGGTTGGACGTGCGCAGGGCGGCGCTCGGCGACGAACAGGGACGCCGCCCGGGTTGGGCGGCGTCCCGACTTTTCCTGCTCGGTCCGTGGAGGATCGGTGTCCTACTCGATCGCGATTCGGCGCGTCGCCTCCTTCGCCTCGTGGAGAGGGATGGTCACGGTGAGGATCCCGTTGTCGTAGCTCGCCTTGATCTCCTCTTCCTTGGTGTTGTCCGGCAGCCCCATGTGCCGTTCGTAGACTCCGTACCGGAACTCACTGCGGCGGGGTCCGTCGTCCTCCTGGTGCCGCTCGGCGCGAATGGCCAGCACTCCCCGCGTGACACTGATCTCGACGTCCTTGGCCGGATCGATCCCCGGGAGCTCGGCCCGGATCACGTACGCGTCGTCCCGCAGGTACTCCTCGACGCGTATGGCCTGCCCGGCCGGCGACCGGAGCGCCGAGAACGGCATCTCCAGCAGGTCGAAGAGCTCGGGGAGAAGAGCTCTGGGTTCGCGGCGTGTCGGCGTGGTCATCACTGCCTCCTTCTTCTTCGTATATCTCCAGTCCAGCCCCCGACGGCCGTAGAACGCAGAGGCGGAGATCCCATCGGCGACGGGACTTCAGTCCTGTCGTGCCAGGAGGGCGCGCTTCGCGATCACCCGGGGCGGCCAGGGACTTCGGCGACGACGGCCGCCGCGACGGTGCTCAACGATGTGTGGACGCCCGCTCGCCCGCCCGGCTCGTGGTGACCGAGCGCGGTGCACATCGCGGCCGGCGGCTCGAACGTCTCAGACCCGCCGCTCAGCCGGGGGACATCTGCGGGCGGCGGTGCCAGACCTCGGCGCCGGTCGGTCGAATGGCGAGGAGTGCTCGTTCGACGGACTCTTCGACCGGCCCCGAGGTGTCGATCGCGATGGCATCAGGCCAGGGATCTCGTTGTAGGTACGCCGGGTTCAGGACGCGGTGTAGATGCCGGTGCCGAAGTCCGCGGCGGCGGAGGTCTCCGGTGACCTGCGGGTCGAAACTACCTGGCGAGGATGGTGCGTACGGCGTTGGCGATCTCGAGGTCTTCGCGGGCGGTGATGACGAACGTGCGCACGGCGGCTCCCGCCTGGGTGATCTCCGCGTCGGTGGTGTCGTCGCGGGCCGGGTCGAGGGCGATGCCGAGGAAGCCCAGCCCGTCGGCGGCCCGGCGGCGTACCGCCGGTGCGTGTTCGCCGACGCCGCCGGTGAAGACGAGGGTGTCCAGGCCGCCGAGGGAGGCGGCCATCGCGCCGATGCCGGCGCGTAGCCGGTGGAGGTAGACGTCGAGGGCGAGGCCGTCGTGGATGTCGCGCATGTCGGCGGTGCCGGCGAGGGCGAGTAGCCCGGAGTGGTGTTCCAGGGTGTCGGCGAGTTCGGTGGGGGAGAGGCCTTCGCGTTCCTGTAGCCAGAGCAGGAGGCCGGGGTCGACGCTGCCGGAGCGGGTGGCCATGACCAGGCCTTCGAGCGGGGTGAACCCCATCGTCGTGTCGATCGAGCGGCCGTCCGCCACGGCGCACAGGGACGCTCCGGCGCCCAGGTGGCAGATGATGAGCCGGTGGGGTACCCACCCGAGCATTTCGGTGACGCGCCGGGTGGCGTAGGCGTGGGAGAGGCCGTGGAAGCCGTACCTGCGTAGCCCGTACTTGTTCCGCCAGTCCGCCGGCAGTGCGTAGGTGGCGGCGGACTCGGGGAGGTGGGCGTGGAAGGCGGTGTCGAAGCAGGCCACCTCCGGCACGTCCGGCAGCGCGGCGCGAATGACGTCGATGCCGTGCAGGGACTTGGGCTGGTGCAGCGGCGCCAGCTCGGTCAGCGCGCGGATCCGCGCCTCGACCTCGTCGTCGATCCGGACGGGGTCGACGAATTCCGCGCCGCCGTGCACGACTCGGTGCCCGATGCCGTCCGGGGAGGGAAGGTCGCGGAGTTCGTCCAGGGAGGCGGGCTGGGCGATGAGGGTGTCGTCGTGGTCGAGCAGGCTCAGTTTGAGGCTGCTCGACCCGGCGTTGACCACGAGGAGCCGCACGATCGCCCCTCAGGCCGGTCGGGCCGTGTGCGGCCAGGTCCAGCCGGAGATCTCCGGGTCGTCCTCGCCGTGTGAGCGCGTGTGGGCGCGGGCGCGCAGCCGGGCGTCGGCCATCCGCTGGCGCAGGCCGGCGGCCCGGCCGCCGAGGGCGGGGACGCGGTCGATGACGTCCATGACGAGGTGGAAGCGGTCGAGGTCGTTAAGCATGACCATGTCGAACGGTGTCGTGGTGGTGCCTTCCTCTTTGTATCCGCGGACGTGGAGGTTGTGGTGGCCGTGCCGGCGGTAGGTGAGCCGGTGGATGAGGTACGGGTAGCCGTGGAAGGCGAAGATCACCGGGCGGTCGGTGGTGAACAGCGCGTCGAACTCGGCGTCGGACAGCCCGTGGGGGTGTTCGGTGGCGGGCTGCAGCCGCATCAGGTCGACGACGTTGATGACCCGGACGCGAAGGTCGGGGAAGAACCGGCGGAGCATGTCGGCGGCGGCGAGGGTCTCCAGGGTGGGAATGTCACCGGCGCAGGCCAGCACCACGTCGGGTTCCGCGTCGATGTCGGTGCTCGCCCAGTCCCAGATGCCGATGCCGCGCGTGCAGTGCAGAACGGCGTCCTCCATCGACAGCCAGTTCAGGGCGGGCTGCTTGCCGGCGACGATGACGTTGACGTAGTCGCGGGAGCGCAGGCAGTGGTCGGCGACCGACAGGAGCGTGTTGGCGTCGGGTGGCAGGTAGACCCGGACGATCTCGGGTTTTTTGTTCATCACGACGTCGAGGAAGCCGGGGTCCTGGTGGGTGAAGCCGTTGTGGTCCTGCCGCCACACATGGGAGGACAGCAGGTAGTTCAGTGACGCGATCGGCCGCCGCCACGGGATCTTGCGGGTGGTCTCCAGCCATTTGGCGTGCTGGTTGAACATCGCGTCGACGATGTGGATGAACGCTTCGTAGCTGTTGAACAGGCCGTGGCGGCCGGTCAGCAGGTAGCCCTCCAGCCAGCCCTGGCACAGGTGCTCGCTCAGCACCTCCATGACGTGGCCGTGCGGGCCGAGGTGCTCGTCGGTGGCCAGGGTCTCGGCGTGCCAGGCCCGGTCGGTGGCCTCGAACACGGCCGAGAGCCGGTTCGAGGCGGTCTCGTCCGGGCCGGTGATGCGGAAGGAGTCCCGGTTGGCGGCCATGACGTCGCGCAGATACGCGCCCAGAGCCCGG
>DASQPY010000661.1:0-2643 GCA_035643735.1 Actinoallomurus sp.
TGATCCTGGACGAGCCCACCGCCGCGCTGGACGAGCGCGAGTCCGAACGGCTGTTCACGCAGGTACGACGTCTCAGGGACGCCGGCGTGTCGGTGATCTACATCAGCCACCGGATGGATGAGGTGTTCGACCTCGCCGACCGGATCGTGGTCCTCCGCGACGGGCGGGTGACGCTCGACGAGGCTGTGGAACACCTCGAAACCCGGCAGGTCGTCACGGCGATGGTCGGCGAGGGTGTGGAGGAGTTCTACCCCAAGGAGCGCAACGCCACCGATCAGGTCGTGCTGGAGACGAGCGGCGCGGCCGGCCCGGACTTCCACGACATCGACCTCCAGGTCCGCGCTGGCGAAGTGCTCGGCATCGGCGGTGTCGTGGGGTGCGGGCGCGGCCCTCTGCTCCGAGCGCTGTTCGGCCTCCAGCCGATGACCGGCGGATCCGTGCGCATCGACGGTTCCCCCGTACGCGTGCGCAACCCGCGCGAGGCGATCGAGAGCCACATCGCCTACCTGTCGCCGGACCGGCAGGCCGAAGGGTTGTGCACCGCGCTGTCGGTGGAGGCGAACGTGTCACTCGCCTCGCTGGATCGCTTCACCGGCGTGAGCGGGGTCGTGCACCGGGCCGGTGAGCGCGCCGAGACCGGCGTCGTCATGACCGACCTGCGAGTGCGGGCCGCGTCGCCCGCCATGGCCGTCGGCTCGCTGTCGGGCGGAAATCAGCAGAAGGCCCTGTTCGCCAAGTGGGTGATGGCCGGTCCCCGGGTCCTCCTCATGGACGAGCCCACCCGCGGTGTCGACGTCGGAGCCAAGACCGAGATCTACCGCATCATCAACAAGCTCACCGCCGACGGGGTCGCCATCGTGCTGGTCAGCTCCGACCTGCCCGAACTCGTGGCGATGTCGGACCGCGTGGTCGTGATGCGCGAAGGCTGGATCGTCACGGAGCTGACCGGCGATCGGGTCAACGAGCAGTCCATCCTCGAGCACGCCCTGGTAGGTACCGCATGAACCTCAAAACCCTCGCTAGCCGGCTGCGCGCCGTGTGGATGCTGCTGCTCGTCGGAGTCATCCTCACCATCGCCTCGCCGGTCTTTCTCACCAGCACGAACCTGCTCAACGTCGGTCTGGCCACCTCCGTGGCGGCGCTGCTGGCGGTCGGCCAGACGTACGTCATCATCCTGGCCGAGATCGACCTGTCCGTCGGCGCGGCGCTCGGGTTCTCCGCCGTCGTGACGGCGCTCGTCCTTCGCTCCCACGGTCTCCTCCCGGCCCTCGTCGCCGGTATCGCGGTCGGCGTCGCCGTCGGTCTGATCAACGGGCTGCTGGTCACCAAGGCCCGCATGCCCTCGTTCATCGCGACGCTCGCCACCATGTCGGTGCTCGGCGGCCTGAGCCTGCAGCTGACGTCCGGCAACCCGGTGGCGGTGACCGACTACGCGTTCCAGGGCATCGGCCAGGACCGGGTGGCCGGCATCCCCGTCCCCGTGCTGATCATGCTCGTCGTGTTCGCGGTGTTCGGCTTCGTGCTCGCGCGGACGCGCTACGGCCGCTTCGTGTACGCCACCGGCGACAATGCCGAGGCGGCCCGGCTGTCCGGCGTCCGCACCCAGCGGGTCAAGGTGCTCGCCTTCGTGATTAGCGGTGTTCTCGCGGCACTGGCGGGGTTCATCCTCACCGCCCGGCTGTCCACCGCGGAGCCGACCGCGGGCACCGGCCTCGAACTCGAAGCCATCGCCGCGGTGATCATCGGTGGCACCAGCCTCGCCGGGGGCCGCGGCACTCTGGTCGGCACCCTCGTCGGCGCCCTCGTGCTGGGAGTCATCGACAACGGAATGAACCTGCTCGACGTGTCGCCGTTCCTGCAAGACGTCGTCAAGGGCCTGGTCATCCTGCTGGCCGTCTTCCTCGACCGCAACCTCGACGCCCTCCGGGGACTCGTGACCCGGCGCAGCGGACCCGGCGACGCGAAATCCTCCCCGACCACACCCGAACTCGCCCAGCAGTGATCCCCATCGCAACGAAACAAGGAGCTCCCACCATGCGCATCGCCCGTTCCGCCATCGCCCTCACCGCGGCGGCCGCACTTGCCCTCACCGGGTGCAGCCGGGGCGGCGGCACGTCGTCCTCCGACGGCAAGGCCGCGTCCGGCAAGAAGGACGCGACCATGATCATGAGCACCCTGAACAACCCGTTCTTCGTCAGCGTGAAGAACGGAGCCCAGGCCCAGGCGCCCAAGCAGGGCGTCAAGCTGGCCGTGCAGAACGCCGACAACTCCGACGCGACCGCCCTCAACCTCAGTACCACCGCCATCTCCAAGCAGGTCGGCGTCCTGATCCTCGACCCCGTCAGCAGCCAGTCCGCGACATCCGCGGTGAGCCAGGCGAACTCCTCGAACATTCCCGTGATGGCGTTCGACCGCAAGCCGGCCGGCGGAAAGCTCACCTGCTTCGTCGGCTACGACGCCGTCGAGGCGGGACACAACGCCGCCGACGCGCTCGCCAAGTCCCTCGACGGCAAGGGCAAGGTCGCGGAGATCCAGGGCATCCTCGGCACCAACGTCGCGCAGGACCGGAGCAAGGGCTTCGAACAGGAGATCGCCAAGTACAAGGGCATCACCGTCGTTGCCAAGCAGTCGGCCGGCTTCGAC
>DASQPY010000662.1:0-2461 GCA_035643735.1 Actinoallomurus sp.
ATCCTGCTCAAGGCACAGTTCGACCGCTACGACACCGACCACGACGGCTTCATCACCCTGGAGGACGCCGAAACCTGGGCCTAGTACGCGAGATTCGCCCCACCCGAGGGAGCCAACGTTTTCTGAGCGCCGCCGCTATGCGTGGAGGGGCACCCTCAATCGGCATAGGCCGGGTGAGGATGCCCTTCACCTCCGCCGCTTCAGCGACGGAGCTCCGGCGCGTGCGGACGGCCGGTGGTGGTCCAGGAGTGGGGAATGGTCAGGCGGGTCATCGGTCCGCGCACGAGCATCAGCACCGTCTGGCCCACGGTCAGGGTGAACAGCAGGCCGAGGAGGGTTCCATGAATGATCAGCAACGGTCCCCAGGCGGCCATCATGGTCAGGTGTACGAGCAGGGCGAGCATCATTCCGCGGCCGACGATCGCGGTCGCGGAGATGATCGCTTCCTCCTGCCGCATCGGCGGATTTGCGGCGAGCGCCCGGAGTAGCCCCAGCGCAATGGCCAGGCAGACGGCGTACCCGGCGTAAAGGGCCGGCGTTGGGTGGGGCGCGGCCGTCAGCACGGTGACCGTCCCGGCCACCCAGCAGCAGGCGCTGAAGCCGCAGGTCCGGCGACGCCCGTACCGTACGAGGAAGGTTCGCTTGCCGAAGAGCGCGTCACCGTGGACGTCGCGGAAGTCCTTGAGGAGAATCCGGCCGATGAAGGCGACGTACAGGCCCGCGAGCAGGGACAGGTCGCCCGGACGGACGGTGCCGCGGCCGGCGATGACACCGACCAGATAGGGGACGGCGACATAACAGGCCGGCAGCGCGAGTGAGGCGACCACGCCTCGTCCGGAGAGTCGCAGCGGACGCAGCGAGTACGCCGCGCTCAGGATGAGCCCGGGAAGAGTGACGGCGACGGCGGCCGGATGCAGCGTCACGGCGGCGGCAAGTGCCAGAACGGCACCGGTGACGGCCAGGACGACCAGATCACGACGGCCGGCGGTCCCCGCCACCAGCGGCCGTCGCCGGTCACCGGGCAGGTTCACCCGGTCGATGTCGACGTCGGCGAGGTCGTTGCAGGCCACCGAGAACATCAGGAAGCCCACCACGACGACCAGGGCGCGGCCCAGGAGGACAGGGTCGCTGCCGCGGCCGGCCTGGGCCAGTCCGATGGCGGTGAAGACGGCCAGGAGGACGAGGACCGCCGGGCGGGCCACGATGAGCATGAGGCGCAGGCGCGAGATCACTTGTTACTCCCGAAGTTGTTCATCCCGAAGACCAAGACGATGAAGAGACCGATCGCGACCAGGCCGAGGGCGGCTGTCAGGCAGACGGCCACGGCCAGGACGACGAGGAGACCGGTCTCGATGGCCTTCGTCCAGCGCCGACGTCCGTCCGGCGCTGGGGAGCGCAGCGTGTGGGGGTGGTTTGTGGAGTCCATGGGCCGAGCATCGCCCGCCGCGCGCCCGCACGCCTGAGCACGATCACCCGACTTGAGGTGAGTACTCGTACTCAGTCGAGGCCCTGCTCCAGGGCGTACCGCACCAGCTGCGCCTTGTTGTGCAGCTGGAGCTTGGTGAGGGTGTTCTGCACGTGGTTCTGCACCGTACGGTGCGACAGCGTGAACCGTTCGGCGATCTCGCGGTAGGTCAGTCCCTTGGCGACCAGGCGCAGCACCTCGGTCTCGCGGGCGGTCAGCCGGGGAACCGCGGCGCGCGCAGGCGCGTCGACGAGCCGCCGGTACTCGCCGAGGATCAGACCGGCCAGGCCCGGCGTGAACACCGCCTCACCGGCCGCCGCACGGCGTACCGCCGCCAGCACCTCATCGAGCCGTGCCGACTTGACCAGGTAGCCGGTGGCCCCGGCGCCCACGGCGTCGAGGACGTCCTGCCGCTCGCCGCTCGCGGACAGGACGAGCACGCGGATCGAGGCGTCGGCGGCCAGCAACCGCCGGGTCACCTCTGCGCCGGGCAGGTCGGGAAGGTGCAGGTCGAGCAGGACGACCCTCGGCCGGGTCGCGCGGGCGAGCCGGAGCGCCTGGGCGCCGTCGGCGGCGGTGCCGGTCACGGTGAATCCCGCCGCGGTCAGCTTCTCCGCCATGCCATCGCGCCAGATCGGGTGGTCATCGACGACGGCCACCCCGATCGGGTCGTCAGGTCCGGGGGACACGGAGCTCCACCTCCGTTCCTCGTCCCGGCGTCGAGGTCACGGTCGCCTCCCCGCCCACGTCACGGATCCGGCCCACGATCGACTGCGCGAGACCGGGGCGCCCTGCCGCGGACGCCCGCTCGGGCCGGCCGGTAGCGAATCCGACGCCATTGTCGCGCACGCTGATCGTCACCGCATCGTCCTGCTCCTCCACGAGGATCCAGGCGCGGGCGTCGGGGCCGGCGTGCCGGCGGACGTTGGAGAGCGCTTCGTCCGTTGCCGCCGCCACGGCCAGCGCGGTCTCCTCCGGAAGCGGAATCACGTATGC
>DASQPY010000663.1:0-2050 GCA_035643735.1 Actinoallomurus sp.
GGTCTTCACCTGCACGGCGCCCAGCGCGGCCTGATCCCACCCGACTGATCCACCGGACCCCGCGACGTCGCACGGCGTCGCGGGGTCCGAGGTTCACCCGGGTGACGTTGCCGACAGACACCCTCGTCGACCCGCGGTCGACGGCTACCGACCGGTACGTCTCGTCCGGTGAGCCGACCCCGCCGCTCGTCAACCCGGTGCCGTACCACCTGCCGCTCGCCTTCGGCACGCCGGACCGGATCCCCGAGCCGTGGGTGCGCGTCCCGTCGCCGCTGCACGTCTCCGCCACGCACGCGCCTGCGGCGTTCTCCCGCGGCGGCACCGGCACGCTCACGCTCACCGTCCAGGGCAGCCAGGGGCGGCAGACCGACGGCAACGAGGTGACGGTCACCGACACCATCCCGTCCGGGCTCACGGCGACGGCCGCGTCCGGCGACGGCTGGACCTGTAAGGGCTCGGCCGAGGTGACCTGTTCCCGGTCCGACGGCCTGGCGAACGGTGCGGCGTACCCGCCGATCAAAGTCACGGTGACGGTGGCGAGCGACGCGCCGGCCACGGTGACGAACTCGGCCGCCCTGGTGGCCCACGGCGAGACCTGGACTCACGAGGACAGCGACCCGATCAACGTCGGTTAGCCGCGGGGATCGCTAGGACACGTCGCCGCTGTCGCCACTCTCGGCCGCCGGGCCTTCGGGCTTGCGGGGGGCGCGGCGCCGGCGGCGGCGTTTGATCACCGGCCGGTAGTGATCGTCACCAGGCCCGGCAAAGGGGCCCGGTCATACGGCGTCGCGGCCGCGCACTAGTGATGACGTCGATATGTGATGCGGCACTCCTAAGGAGCTCAGATGATCACGTCGTTCGGCAAGCATGCCGTGGCCGCCGCCACGGTCGCCGCACTCGGCGGCCTCGGCGTCGCCGTGGCCCATACACCCGCGCGCGCCTCCGGCTTCTCCACGGCCTACACGTGCAACCTTCCGTTGCTGGGATCGAGAGCCGCCATCCTCGACGGCTGGCTGACCTCGCCGGGCCAGACGGCCGTCAACGGGACGGCCGCCTTCCGGTTGCACATCGCACGACTGACCCTGAACTCCCCGGTTCCCATCGACTCCTGGAACGCCTCCGCGTTGATCGGGGTACGCGGCGCTGAGATCTCGTCGTTCCGGGTGGCGGGCTCGGGGGGATTCGTACCGGCACGGCAGCCGCTCTCCGGTGACCTCATCGGCGACTGGGCACCGACCCAGCGCGGAACCGACCTGCTGAGCGTCAGCAGCATCACGATCAGCGCGAACACCACCACCGCCGGGACCATCACGGCGCACTGCGTGCCGAACGAGTCCCGCCAGGCGGGCGAGACCCTGACGGTTTTCTCGCCGTACGCCGCCGGCGGGAAGCGTTCTCACGCGGCGCCGTACCACCGGGGCTGGAACCGCCCGCACCACCCGGGCTGGCACCGGCCGGGCGGGCCGCCGCGCCACGACGGACCGGCGCACCACTCGCACGACGGTCACTGATCCGATCCCGAACTGGGCGTTCTCGGCAGGACCGAGAGCGCCCAGCCGCGCTCAGGCGGACGTCTGCCGCGTCCGTTGGCAGCGCACGGGTCATCGCCCACCGGTGTGAGGACGGTCCTCCTTCCAGGGCGCGGGGGAGCGAGGTGATATGGCGTTCAAGCGGGATGAATAGGCAGGTAGACGCGGCCTCCTGCGGCGTTGAACTCCTCCGCCTTTTCCCGCATCCCCATGGTCACGGCCTCGTTCTCGGCGATCCCATGCTCGGCGGCATAGTGCCGGACGTCTTGGCTGATCTTCATGGCGCAGAACTTGGGGCCGCACATCGAGCAGAAGTGAGCGTCTTGGCGGGGGCCGCGGGGAGAGTCTCGTCGTGGAAGGCGCGGGCCGTGCCGGGATCCAGCGCGAGGTTGAACTGGTCCTCCCAGCGGAACTCGAAGCGCGCGTCGGACAGGGCGTCGTCCCACGCCTGGGCGCCCGGATGCCCCTTGGCCAGGTCGGCCGCGTGCGCGGCGATCTTGTAGGCGATCATTCCGGCCTTG
>DASQPY010000664.1:0-7689 GCA_035643735.1 Actinoallomurus sp.
ATCGGCAGGATGCGGCGCTCGCGCCGCGTCCTCGGCTCCCGCGCCGAGATCGTCTGCCTCAGACTGGCCGCTCAAAGGAGGGCTCCTGGGTCGGGTCAATGGGTCAAAGGTGTTAACGGGGTGTTATTTCACGACGACATCGCGATTAGGTCTTGTGGCTTGACCTTTTTACCTTCAGGATACCGGCACGAGATCGCTTTCCGTCGTAACCGATCAGATCCGGGGAGAGGCCGTGGCCGTTCCGGGACGGCATGCTCGCCGAACATGTCATGGAGGAATCCGGATGTCCAAGACACGTATCGGGTCGGTTGCGGCCGCGGCCTTGCTCGTTCTCACCGCCGCCTGCAGTGGTTCCACCGACTCCGGCGGGTCCGGCGGATCGACCGGTACCGCCGCCCAGGGCTTCCAGTCCCAGCACAAGGGCGGCACGCTCCACCTGATGGCCAAGGCGGCGGGCGGTTCGTTCGACCCGCAGGTGAACTACACGCTGCAGTACTGGCAGCTCTACCAGGCGACCTATGACGGCCTGCTGGCCTTCAAGAAGGTCGGCGGGCAGGAGTCGTTCACCGTCGTGCCGGACCTGGCCGAGGCGATGCCGCAGGTGACGAACGGCGGTAAGAGCTACGTCTTCAAGCTGCGTCCCGGCATCAAGTTCTCCACCGGAAAGCCGGTCACCGTCGATGACGTCGTGGCCTCGTTCGAGCGCATCTTCAAGGTCTCCAGCCCGACCGCGGGCACGTTCTACAACGGCATCGTGGGAAGCGCCGCGTGCCTGAAGAAACCCGCGGACTGTTCGCTGAGCAAGGGCGTCGTCGGCGACGCGAGCACCGGCACCGTGACGATCAACCTGACCGACCCGGACCCGGAGCTGCCGTACAAGCTCGCGGTGCCGCACGCCAGCATCGTGCCCAAGGACTCCCCGTCCAAGGACGCGGGCACCAAGCCGTTGCCCAGCACCGGACCGTACATGGCGGCCTCCTACGACCCGAACCGCGCGCTCAAGCTGGTCCGCAACCCCTACTTCAAGGAATGGTCGCGCGACGCCGAGCCGCAGGGTTATCCGGACGAGATCGACGAGACGTTCGGTCTCACCGTCGAGGCGGAGGTGACGGCGGTCGAGAACGGCCAGGGCGACTGGGTCTTCGACCCGCCCCCGTCCGACCGGCTGAACGAGATGGGCACCAAGTACGAGAAGCAGGTGCACGTCAACCCGCTGACGGCGTTCTGGTACCTCACGCTCAACACCCATCTGGCGCCGTTCGACAACCAGATGGCCCGCCAGGCGATCAACTGGGCGGTCGACCGGGCGGCGGCGGTACGGCTGTACGGAGGGACGAACCTCGCCCAGCCCGTGTGCACGGTCCTGCCGCCGGACTTCCCGGGACACGTGAACTTCTGCGACTACACCAAGGGCGGCGGGGCGACCTGGTCGGCACCCGACATCGACAAGGCCAAGCAGCTGGTGCAGCAGTCCGGCACCGCAGGCCAGGAGGTCGCCGTCGTCGTGCAGGAGGACGAGGTCAACAAGGCGATCGGGGAGTACCTCCAGAGCCTGCTCAACCAGATCGGCTACAAGGCCACGCTGAAGCCGCTGTCGGCCAACATCCAGTTCACCTACATCCAGAACACCAAGAACAAGGTGCAGCTGGCGCTGACGTCGTGGTACCAGGACTTTCCCGCGGCCTCGGACTTCCTCAACGTGCTGCTGTCGTGCGCGTCGTACCACCCCGGCAGCGACTCGAGCATCAACATCGCCGGCTTCTGCGACAAGGGCGTCGACGCGCAGATGCAGGACGCGCTGAAGACCGAGCGGGCCAGCATGCCGACGGCGAACCAGAAGTGGGGCCAGATCGACCGGGCGGTCATGGAGAAGTCTCCGGTCGTCCCGCTGTTCACCCCGAAGCTCGTCGACTTCGTCTCGACCAAGGTCGGTAACTACCAGTTCAGCAAGCAGTTCTACATGCTGGTCAGCCAGCTCTGGGTGAAGTGAGCCGGCCCATGGCCGTGGTGGCGGGGCTCCCCGGTGCCCCCGAGTCGGGCGGGACGGTCGCCGTCCCGCCCGCGCCGGGGGCGGCGGGGCCGTGGCGCAACTCCCTCACCCAGCTGACGCGCAACCGGGCGGCGATGGGGGCGGCGGCCGCCTTCGTGCTGATCGTGCTCGTCTGCGTGGCCGCACCGCTGTACGCCCACCACATCGCGCACATCGACGCCTTCCGGTCGAACATCTCCGGCACGACGGTCATCGACGGCAAGACGGTGCCGGTGCTGCGCCCGAGCAGCACCGGCCTGCAACTCGGCGTCACGCCGATCGGCCCGACCTGGGATCCCGGCCACTACTTCCTCGGCGCCGACAACCAGGGGCGCGACGTGATGGCGCGCCTGCTGTACGCCGGTCGCAACAGCCTGTTCATCGGGCTGACGTCGGCGGTGCTGTGCTGCCTGATCGCGACCCTCGTCGGTGTCGTCGCCGGCTACGCGGGGGGACTGGTGGACGCGATCCTGTCGCGCATTCTGGACGTCGTCTGGGCGTTCCCCGTCTACCTGCTCGCGATCTGCCTGTCCGTGGTGCTGCTCACCAGTGGCGTGCACATCGGGCCGGTCGGCGTCGACGCCGGGAGCATCTGGGTGCCCATCTTCATCATCGCGGTGATCTACGTGCCCTACGTCGCCCGCCCGGTACGCGGAAAGGTGATCGCGCTGCGACATCGGGACTTCATCCAGGCGGCCATCGGGATCGGCGCGACCGACCGGCGGATCATGCGCCGCGAGATCCTGCCCAACGTCACGCCCACGGTGATCGTCTTCATCCCGCTCATGACCGCGCTCAACATGCTCACCGAGTCGGCGCTGTCCTTCCTGTCGGTCGGCGTGCAGCCGCCGGACGCGAGCTGGGGAACGATCATCAACGACGGCCTCGGGCTGCTCTACACGCGGCCGGCGGTGGCACTCGTCCCCGGTCTGCTCATCGCGCTGACGGCCGTGGCGCTGAACATCTTCGGCGACGGCGTGCGCGACGCGCTCGATCCGGGCGCGCGGCTACGGGGTGGTGTGTAGATGCTCGCCTTCGCCGTACGCCGCTTCGTCTCCGCGGTCCTCGTCCTGTTCGCGATCAGCGTGCTGGTCTTCCTCATCTTCTTCGCCACCCCCGGCGTCGACCCCGCGGCGCGCATCGCGGGACGCAACGCCGACCCGGCGACACTCGCGCAGGTACGGCACGCGTTCGGCTTCGACCGGCCGCTGCCCGTGCGCTACGTCCTGATGATGAAGCACCTGTTCGTGAGCCGTGACCTCGAATCCTTCGTCAACCGCGGCGCGAAGGTGATCCCGCAGATCACGCACGCCATGCCGACCACGCTGTCGCTCGTGCTCGGCGCGGCGGTGATCTGGGTGGTGTTCGGTATCGCCATGGGCAGCGCGGCGGCCGCCCTGCGCGGCACCGCCGTGGATCCGCTGATCATGATGCTGGGCGTCGTCGGTGCGTCGCTTCCCGTCTACTGGGTCGGCGAGGCGGTCAACCTGCTCACCCAGAGCCGGCTGCACGACGGGGTCTTCTCCTGGGTGCCGCCGCTCGGCTACGTCGGGCTGACCGAGAACCCGGGCGAGTGGGCCCTCCACCTGCTGTTCCCCTGGCTCACGCTGGCACTGCTGTACGCCGGCATCTACGCCCGGCTCCTGCGCTCGGAGGTCATCGCGAGTTTGAACGAGGACTACGTCACGACCGCCCGAGCGAAAGGGATCTCCGAGCGGCGCATCCTGATCAAGCATGCGCTCCGGTGCTCCCTCATTCCGTTCGTCTCGCTGTTCGGGCTCGACTTCGGCGCCCTGGTCGGCGGCTCCGCCCTGCTCACGGAGGTGGTGTTCGGCCTGCCCGGAGTCGGCAAGCTCACCTACGACGCGCTGCAGAACGTCGACCTTCCGGTGATCATGGGAACGGTCCTGTACGCGGCCTTCTTCGTAGTGCTGACGAACGCGCTCGTCGACGTCCTGTACGCCCGGCTCGACCCGCGGGTGCGTCATGCCTGAGCCGCTCCTCGACGTACGCGACCTGCGCGTGACGTTCCGGACCCGCCGCGGCACCGTCACCGCCGTCGACGGCCTGTCGTTCGCGATCGGACCCGGTGAGGTGCTCGGCATCGTCGGCGAGTCCGGATCCGGCAAGACCGTCTCGGTGATGAGCATCCTCAAGCTGATCCGGGACCCGAACGCGCAGGTCTCGGGCACCGTCTCCTTCGGCGGCCGTAACCTGCTCGAGCTCTCCGACAAGGAACTGCGCGGGGTCCGCGGCCGCGACATCGCGATGATCTTCCAGGATCCGATGACCGCGCTCACCCCCGTCTACACGGTCGGCTGGCACATCGCCGAGCAGCTCCGGGCGCACGATCCGGTCTCCCGGTCCGAGGCGCGGCAGCGGGCGATCACGCTCCTCGACGAGGTGGGCATCCCCAACCCTGAGCAGCGCGTCGACGGCTACCCGCATGAGTTCTCCGGCGGGATGCGGCAGCGGGCGGTCATCGCGATGGCCCTCGCCTGCAACCCGAAGCTGCTGATCGCGGACGAGCCGACCACGGCGCTCGACGTCACCACCCAGGCCCAGATCCTCGACCTCATGCGCCGGCTCCGCGAGACACACGGCTCGTCCATCCTCGTCATCACCCACGACATGGGTGTGGTGTCCGAGATCGCCGACCAGGTCCTCGTCATGTACGGCGGCCGCGCCGTCGAGCAGGGACCCAAGACCCAGGTCTTCCGTCACCCGCGGCATCCGTACACCTGGGGGCTCCTGGGCTCGGTGCCGCGCGTCACGGGCGCGCGGATCCGGCGGCTCGCCGCGATACCCGGTTCGCCGATCTCACCGCTCGACGTCCCCGCCGGCTGCGCGTTCGCGACACGGTGCCGGTTCCGGCACGAGGCCTGCGACGACCGGCCCGAGCTCGCTGGAAGCGACGGGCACCGCGACGCCTGCTGGCTGCCCCGCGACGGGCGGGACGAACTGCGGGCGGAGGCGGCGACGGCCGCCGTGGGGGAGGACACACCATGAGCACGCTCCTTCGCGCGACCGACGTGGTCAAGCACTTCCCGCTGCGCTCCGGCGTGCTGACCAAGGCGCGTGGCGGCGGAGAGGAGGTCGTGCGCGCCGTCGACGGGGTGTCGCTGGACGTCGTCGCGGGGGAGACCCTGGGGGTCGTGGGCGAGTCCGGCTGCGGCAAGTCGACGCTCGGCCGCTGCCTGGTACGCCTCATGGACCTCACGAGCGGCACGGTGGAGTTCGACGGACGCGACATCAGCACGCTGTCCCGGCGCAGGCTGCGCCCGATCCGCCGCGGGCTCCAGCTCGTCTTCCAGGACCCGTACGCCTCCCTGAACCCGCGCCGGCGGGCCGGCGACATCGTCGCCGAGCCGCTCCAGGTGCACGGGTACGGCGACGCGGCCGCGGTCCGCCGCCGGGTCACCGAGCTCTTCGACGTCGTCGGCCTGTCGGAGACCTACGTCGAGCGCTACCCGCACGAGTTCAGCGGCGGTCAGCGCCAGCGGATCGGCATCGCCCGCGCGCTCGCGATGAACCCGAAGCTGGTCGTGGCCGACGAACCGGTCGCCGCGCTCGACGTCTCCATCCAGGCCCAGGTCCTGAACCTCTTCGCCGACCTGCGCGAGGAGTACGGGCTGACCTACATCTTCATCGCGCACGACCTCGGCGTGGTGCGGCACGTCTCGGACCGGATCGCGGTCATGTACCTCGGTGAGATCGTCGAACTCGCCGACGCCGAGCCCTTGTACGAGGCGCCCGCCCACCCGTACACCCAGGCGTTGCTGTCGGCCGTGCCCGAGATCGACGACGGTACGACGCCGCGACGCGAGCGGATCGTGCTCACCGGTGACGTGCCGAGCCCGATCCACAAGCCGGCGGGCTGCCCGTTCCACCCGCGCTGCCCGTACGCGCAGGACAAGTGCAGGACCGAGCGGCCGGTTCCGGTGGAGATCGTCCCCGGCCGCCAGGTCAGCTGCCACTTCCCGCTCGTGGCGGACGCCTAGGCGGGATTGTTGGCGTGGGTGAGGGTCTCCCAGCCGATGAAGAGGTTGTTCGTGCCGGAGGGCCGCTTGCTCTCGGTGAGGTTCTGCGTGTTCGTCATCGCGTAGCCCAGCCGGTTGTGCAGGGCGTTGAAGCCGACTTCGGTGACCGGCCCGAGGCCGCGCTTGATGGTGCCGCCGCACAGCCAGCTCGGGGCCGTCGTGCCCAGCTCGTACTTGGCCTGGAACCCGAGTGCCTGCCGCAGCCGCTCGCCGACCTGTGGATACAGGTTCTCTTTCTGGATCCGGCTGGTCTCGGCGACGTGGGAGATCGCGGAGATCCCGTACCCGGTGTGCACGAAGTCCCGGCAGGTCTCCTGCGTGAGCCCGTCGACGAAGGTCGACTGCCCCTGCCAGTAGCCGATGATCTCCGCCTTGGTGTCGATGCCGCCGCTCGGGGGTGCGACCGGGATGGCGCCGTCGCCCGTGAGGTAGATGTAGGCGGGCACACGCTCGAGGAACCGCGCCACGGCCTTGTCGTAGTCCGTCCGGTCGTCGAGGAAGACGGAGATGCCGACCGCGGCCTCCATCATTGTCAGGTCCCAGTTGCCGTTGCTGCCGGAGCCGGTGATGACCTTGGGCAGGTAGACGTTCCGCAGCATGGTGGCGAAGTTGCCGATCGCACTGCTCGTCCACCCGGCGCCGGTGTACCGGATGATCTCCGCCGCCCGCGGCCAGACGGACGCGGACCAGCCGGCCTGCAGGGGAGCGTTACTGCCCGTGTGGCCCTTGACCACCGTGGACCAGGCGTTCATGATCTGGATCGCCTTGTCGGCGTACCGCTGGTCCTTGGTGATGTACCAGGCGAGCGCGTCGGTGTACGCGGCGATGGCGTCCTCGCGCTCATCGGTGCACCCGTTGTTGGGCTGGCTGAACGATCCGCACTCGACGAGCGCGCGCGGCTTGGGGGTACGTGACAGGGAGGCGTACGCGCTCGCCATCATCTGGTCGTAGGCGGACTTCCAGGGCTGCGCGCCCGCGTCGACCTTCGAGCGGACGAAGTCCAGCTGCGGCCGGCTGACCAGCACACCGGGGTGGGTGAAGGTGGCCGGGGCGGCCTTGGCGTCGATCTTCACCGTTCCGGCGGTCCTCGCGGCGCCGCTGACCTCCTGGCAGCCGCTCAGTGCCAGGGCGGCGGCGAGGACGATGCCGGAGACGAGACGGAGCCGGCGCTTGTACGGGTGAGCCATGAAGTCATCCCTACTTAGGAAGGTTTCCTAACAATTGGGAATGATCGTAGTCATGGGCCCGGTCGTGTATCCGCGCTTAGGGCGTTGTTAAGGAATTACGCCTGCCACTTAGGGTTCTCTTAAGAAAACTCGTCACGTTACTCGACGGGCGTGAGGGTGAAAGCCTGCACGCCCTGGTAAAACCCTCCGCCGTCGACCGTGGAGTTTCCGGTGAGATTGTAAATGTGATGGACCCAGCCAAGCCCCGGGCGGCCGGTCTTCTCCTTTCCGGCAATGGTGACCTGGACGGCGTCGCACTTATCCAGCGTCGGAACCTCGCCGGAGCCGAGCGGATCCGTGCAGTGGCCCGAGAGGAAAAGATAGGGATCCGTGTTCGAGCCGGAGTTGTCATAATTGCCGCGGGCGGTCTTGGGGGCGATCTCCCCACTGAGCC
>DASQPY010000665.1:0-2800 GCA_035643735.1 Actinoallomurus sp.
CGTGAACTCGTACTCGATGCCATCGCGCTGCTCCGGCTTGGTGCCGATCTTCTTCGGCTCCTTGCGGCCCCGCTCGTTCTCCTGCACGACCCATTCGGTCTTGGTGCGCATCGTCACGATGACGTGGCCGGGGTAGCCGAGCAGCGCGTCGATCATCTGGCGTTCCATCGGCCGGGCCTCTTTCCACCCGCCGAAGGAGTTCCCGCCGTACGAGCGCTTCGCGGCGTGGTCGACCTGCTCCAACATGCCGCCGGAGCCCATCCAGAAGTGCGACAGCGAGTCCACGATCACGACCGCGTATCCGGCGGCCCCGGCAGCACCGAGGGCCTTGACGAGGTCACGCGGGTCGTAGGCATGCATGTTGAGGGTGTCGAAGGTGAACTCGTCGGCGTACAGCGACGCGGACTCGCGTTCGGTGTCGATGACCGCGACCTTCCCGCCGGCGGCGAGGGCGCGGGCGGTGACGAGCGCGGTGTAGGTCTTCCCGCTACCCGAGGGGCCGGCCAGGGCGATGCGCGCCTTGGCGGCTTCCTTGGTCGCAGGGGCAAAGGTGAAGGCGGTCATGACCAGTCCTCTGGCGGTTCAGGGTCGGCAGGGGCGAACGCACCGCAGGTGCACGGCACCTCGACGTGGGGGCACTGATTCGCCGGGGGCCAGTTGCTCGGCCACGCGAACGGGCTGCCGGTGTCCTCGGGGGCGTACTCCGGCGTCGGCAGGGCGGCCGTGTCCATCTCGCGTCGCTGGCCGGAGCAACCGGTGTTCGTCGGCCAGTGCTCGCGGAGCGTGTGGCCGCAGCTGCACGGCTCGCTGTAGTCGGTGAAGTCGTTGATGTCGGTCACTTCGACCACCTGCACTTGCAGCGGAGCCGGTAGTAGGTCTGGCAGAGCGTGCAGAAGTGGCGGGTCATCAGTGCCCCCGGATCTTCGCGATGGCGTTCTCGGCGTCCGCGTCGGCCGCGTGCTCGAGCAGCTCGACGTCGGCCGGCGGGTAGTCGTGGCACGGGCAGCCGCCGGGCATGCGCAGGCACTCCAGACGGATCAGGGCGTTGTCGAGCTGTTCCCAGATCGCCCAGCGGTCCCATGGGGGCAGGTCGGGGCGGTGGTCGCGCATGCAGGTCGCGGCCCATTCGTCGCTGGCGTCACCGTTCTGGACGGACATCCAGAGGCGCTCCATGCAGGCGCGGAAGTCGGCGTCGCTGATCTCGGCGGGACGCGGCGCGGCGAGGGTCTCGGCGGTCATGCGGCACCGCCTCGGCGGGCCAGGATGACCGTGCGCCACTCAGCGGTCAGGGCGGCGTACGTGCTCTCCCGTTCGGTGATGCGCGACTCCTCCTCGCCCAGGAGGTCGAAGCCGTGCTCGCTCGCCGACCAATTCCCGAGCCCAAGCTCGAAAACGGCCGCCATGTACGGCGACGTTGATCGGTCGGCGAACTCCTGGCCGAGGATGCAGTTGCACTCGCTCTGGAGGTTCAGCCGGCCCAGGTCGATGCGCTGGTCCCAGCCGGGCAGCTTCTCGTCCAACAGTGCGGCGCCTCGGGCGACGCGGGCCTCGATCGTGTCAGCGGTCATCGCGTGTGGCCCTTCTCTACGTGCAGGTGAGACCTGTTCGTGTGGGACCACGTGAGGCGGCTGGAGCCGTCGCGGAGGGTCGTGTACTGGCGGCCGTTCAGGTAGCTCTTGCGGACGCCGTGCTCGTTGTAGCCGGTCATGACCGCACCTCGCCCTCGGGCTCCCACAGCCAGTCAGCGAGCGCACGGGCGGCCTCGGTCAGCGCCTCGGCCGGAGAGTCGGCGACCGCCGACTTGCACGACAGTCCCTTCCACACGGTGGCCTCGTAGTCGCCGGTCTTCTCGCACCACTTGACGTCGACCTTGTTGCCGGCCTGGAATGCCTCGGTGTAGGCCATGGCCAGAGCGAACGTGTCGGGGGTGTTCGGCGCCCCGATGTAGCGGACGTACACGACGGCCTTGCCGGCCAGGACCCGGTACGTCGCCTCGAACGAACCGGCGGGCTGACACCAGCGGGACTGGCCACGCTTGACCCGCGCTGCCGTGGTCGCCGCAGCGTGGGTGCTGGCGTGCTCGTGGAACCGCACCCACCGGCCGGGGTTGGCTTTCATGTCCAGGACGAGCGGGTGGTGTTCGGTCAGTTTCCGGCGGCGCCCGCCGTCGGCCGGCGGCTCTTCCCAGACGGTCGGGCTACTCTGGTCCTGCATGTCCTGCTCTCCTCTTCGGGTTGTGGAGCGGGGTCGTGCTCCGGGTCCTCGGTCGTGCCGCGACCGGGGACCTGGTCGTTTAGCCGGCGGCGCGGAGCCGCTTGGCGTTGCGGGTCTGGGCGTCGATGTAGCGGGCCAGCTCGTCCTCACGGATGCGGGACTTGGACCGCTGCGCGCCAGGCTGGGAGATGTCCACGACAGACAGGGCGCCGTTCGCGATGAGGCGCCGGACGTGGTCGTCGCTGCAGCCGAGGACCTCACCGGCTTGGACCATGTCCAGCAGCCGAGGCGCGGTCTTGGTGGCCATCAGGCGTTGGCCTTAGCGGGCAGGAGCAGCTCGTCCCGCTCCACATTCAGGACCCGGCACATCGCGTTGAACATGTCCGGCCGGGGCTGCCTTGCGCCGTTCTCGTGCTTGGAGACGGTCGACTGGTGAACGGTGCGCCCGAGTTCCGCCGAGAGCAGCGCGGCGAGCTGTGTGGTGCTCAGCCCGCGTTCCTCGCGGATCTCCTGGAGTCGGGCCGCATCTACCTTCGCGGATAGCATGACCACAGATTAGGCCTAGTTAGGCCGACTGTCTAGGCAT
>DASQPY010000666.1:0-8649 GCA_035643735.1 Actinoallomurus sp.
GTACGCGTCGCCGCGCGCGGTGACGCCCTGCTCGCACCGTCGATCACCAGAAAGCTGATCAGCCAGTACGTCACCCAGCCGCTCAACGCAGGAGCTCGCACAGAGCTGAAGGAGCTGACCAACCGCGAACGCGAGGCCGTCACCCTGGCCGCACAGGGCCTGTCCAACGACCAGATCGCCGGCCGCATGGTGATCAGCCCGGTGACCGCGAAAACCCATATCAACCGGGCCATGATCAAGCTCCACGCCCGCGACCGCGCCCAGCTCGTGGTCTTCGCCTACGAATCCGGCCTGGTAGCCCCCCGAAACCGTTGATATCGACGGGCCGCCATGCCTGTCCTGTCCGCTTCCTGAGCCTGACCGGAAGTAATCCATGGAGGGGACGGCCACGGACTACTGACGCCGCGCGGGCCGGCCGTTCCGGTCAGGGCGGCGTGGGTGCGAGGAACTCGCGTGCGCCTCGTAGGCGGGTGTTCAGCCGGGCTTGGGTGTTGGTGATGTCCAGACGTACGTCGAGGGGGCCGGAGAGGCCGGTGCCGGCGCGTACGCCGGTAGGAAGGGTGGCGGGGTCGAGACCGTCCCGACGTGCGATCAGCACTCCGAGTTCGTAGCGGCTGATGGCATCCGTGCCGGCGACGTGGTGGATCCCGGCGTATGGCGACGCGGCCAGTTCGAGCAGGGCGGAGGCGAGGTCGGTGACATGCACGGGGCATCGCACGTCGTCGGTGAAGAGGACGCCGGTCACGGTGCCGGCTGCCAGTGCGTGCACGTGTCTCTCGTGTGGGGAATCGCCGTCACCGATGATCAGCGAGGTCCGGGCGATGACGGCGGTCGGCGTTATGCCCTTGATCGCGGTCTCAGCGGCGGCCTTGGCGGCACCGTACGGTGTCGTGGGGTCCGGGACGTGCGTCTCGTCGTACGGGGCCGCCGTACCGGAGAAGACCGCATCGCTGGACACGTGCACAAGGCGAGCTCCTGCGACTGCCGCTGCGAGGGAGACGTGCATGCCGCCCTCGGCTGTGGTCGCCCAGTCAGATTGCCGGTATGCGGCATTGATGACCACATTGGGTCGTGCCGCGAGAACCAGGGCCGTGACGTCGTCGCGGTGGCGGATATCCAGTTTCCTCCAGCCCACGTCAGCGGCGGCGGGAACGCGACTGTGGAAGGTCGCCGCAACGCTATGACCGGCGAGCCGTGCCTGACGGATGATTTCCAGTCCGAGGAAGCCGCTGCCACCGACCACGAGAAGATTCACTCGGTCACGGTATTGCCTTCCGTCTCTGGGCTCGGACGCCGGTCACCAGTCGGCGCCCGCGTGACGACAGTCTCCATGGAAGACACGATCGGCGTTCGGCGAAGTACGGGTGATCGTTGACCGAACACTTGAGAGGGCACTCCAATGACGGAGTCAGGGGCGTGATCGCCGAGGTGGGCGAGTCGTTGACCGACATTGACATCGCGGCCGGCTTCCGGCGCGATCCGGAGCGGTTCACCGATGTCCATGATCGGTACTTCCGGGACATCTACCGCTATGTCGCCGGGCGGCTGGACGTGCAGGTGGCGGAGGACATCGCCGCTGAAACGTTCTGCCTGGCGTTCGGGCAGCGTGACAGGTTCGATCCGCAGCGGGGCAGCCTCCGCGGCTGGCTGTTCGGGATCGCCACGAACCTCGTCGCGCAACATCGGCGCAAAGAGGCGCGCCGCTACAAGGCGCTGGCGCGGAGCGGGGCCGATCCTGCGGTCGGCAGCCATGAGGATCGCGTTGTCACCGAGGTGACGGCCGGGCGTATGCGACCCCAGCTCGCCAAGGCGCTCACCGCGCTCTCCCCCGGCGAACGCGACGTCGTGCTCCTCGTCGCGCTGGCCGAGCTGACGTATGACGAGGTCGCGGACGCGCTCGGGATCTCATCGGGAACGGTGGGCTCCCGGCTCTCCCGCGCCCGCAAGAAACTGCACAACGCGATCAGGCCGGAGGCATTCCGTGGATGAACTGAAGATGCTCGGCACGACGCTGGCCGGGCCCGACCCGTCCCCTGACATCGTCGACCGCAGCCGGCACCGCCTGCAGAACGTCATGCGCGGCGGCCCCGCGAAGGCCAGGCGCAAGAAGCGCTGGATCGTGGCCGGCGCCGGGCTCATGGCCGCGGCCGCCACGGCTGCCGCGATCGCCGTGGTGGACGACAACCCGTCCACGCCGAACCCGAAGGAGCCGGTCCTGTCCGGGCAGCAGGTCATGCTGGCGGCCGCCACCGCCGCGGAGTCGAAGCCCGCGAGCTCGGGCACGTACTGGCACAAGAAACTCGTCCTCAGCATGGGCAAGAGCACCACCACCACTGAGACGTGGATCCGGCGCGACGGCGCTACATGGCTCAGCGCCGCACCGGGCATGGTCAGCCGCGTGAAACCGCGGCCGCTGGTCGAGTCCACCAAACTCGACTACGCCCACATCCAGCGGCTGCCGACCGACCCCGACCGGCTCAAGGCCGCGCTGCTCAAGAGCTCCACACTTCCGTACGCCCGTGAACAGAAACAGCTCAACACCATCAACCTGCTCCAGATGGTGCTCGCCGAGGCACCCGCCCCGCCGAAGGTCCGTGCCGCCGCCTACCGTGCGCTCGCGGCGCTGCCCAACATCGCCAACCTCGGCAGGACGGCAGGCGGCTACCGGCTCAAGATCTCGTACATGAACAGCACCGGCAAGCGCGTCGACGGCACCGAGACGATCGTCGTCGACCCGAAGACCACCCAGCTACGCGTCGAGGGCTGGGCCGGGTTCGGAGACGGCGGGCTCCCCGTCGGGCCTTCGCAGAGGACGTCCGGCTGGACGGACCGGCTGCCGGGCCGGATCGTCCCCTGGAGCGCGCAGATTCCCTACATCGAGGAGGAGAACGCACGGGCCAAAGGAGATCGCTGTCCGTGCTGATGACGCCGGGCAGTGTCCGCTGAGTCGAATGACTCACCGAGATCAAGGTCCCACCTACGGCTACGGCTCTGCCAACGTCTACACCGGCGACGGAAGGTCGGCGCTCTTCAGCTACAGCGCAGGCAACGGCGGGCACCACTGGGGCAACACGCTGTACGCCCCCGGCGTCCGCGCCTGGGGCGCCGGCACGGTGGTCACCGGCACCGGCACGGTCAACCACGGCAGCGGCCAGACGACCAGCGCCTGCGGCTGACCAGTGATCAGACGACGCCGAGGTACGCCGGCGGCAGAGCACCTGAGACGCCACCGCTCGACGCGGAGGCGACCGGTGAGCAGCACGAAGTCGACGTCGGAAGATGGGCCCGCGGTGTCGTGGGCACACGATCCCACCAGGAGCAGGCCCGCGATGTCACGGCGGCCGGAGGCCCAGCGCGCGACCCGGTCGATGATCGCTTCGATCTCGGTGGCTCGTGCGATCGAGACCGAAGCGCCGCCCGCAGAATCCCGCACACCACGCATCAGATCACGTGAACGGGCCGCTCGACGAAGGTGGTGCGGGCTACCCCCGGGCGGGGCGGGCGCGTACGTGCGAGGTCTGCCATGCCGCTATTTGCCGTCCTGGCAACAAACTTTGTCAACCGCCAGAGACGGATGCACCATCTCCGCATGACTACACAGACAAGACGCTACGAGGTCGTGGTGGTCGGCGGTGGAGCCGCCGGGCTCAGCGGAGCACTGACCCTGGGGCGGGCTCGGCGATCGGTTCTGGTGATCGACGCAGGCCACCCGCGCAACGCTCCGGCGGCCCAGGTCCACACCTACCTCGCCCGTGAGGGTGTACCGCCCTCACAACTGCTGGCCGCGGGCCGTACGGAGGTGGCCGGCTACGGCGGCGAGATCGTCGAAGGCGAGGTCGTGACGGCCGAGCCTCTGGCCGCCGGCGGCTTCCGCGTCGTCCTCGACGACGGAACCGATGTCGAGGCGGACCGTCTACTGGTGACCACCGGTCTCGTGGACGAACTGCCACCCGTGCCGGGCCTGGCGGAGCGGTGGGGACGCGACGTGCTGCACTGCCCGTACTGTCACGGCTGGGAGGTACGCGACCAGGCGATCGGCGTTCTCGCCACCAGTCCGCTGGCGGTCCACCAGGCCCTCCTCTGGCGGCAGTGGAGCAAGAACGTGACCCTCTTCCGGCACACCGCGCCCGAGCCGAGCGAGGAAGAGTACGAGCAACTGGCCGCCCGCGACATCGCTGTGGTCGACACACGGGTCGCGGCGCTGGAAGTGACGGAAGACCGCCTCACCGGCGTGCGTCTCGACGATGGCCGGGTCATCCCGTGCCAGGCGCTGACGGTCGCCTCCCGCCTCACCTCCCGCGCCGGCGTTCTCACCGGTCTGGGGCTGACGACGACCGAGCAGGAGATGGCCGGACACGTGATCGGCAGCTATGTCGCCGCCGACCCGACCGGCGCGACCGAGGTGCCCGGCGTGTGGGTGGCGGGCAACGTCACCGGCCTGATGGAGCAGGTCATCGGATCCGCGGCCGCGGGCGTACGGGCCGGTGCCGCGATCAACGCCGATCTGATCGCCGAGGAGACCCGCCGGGCGGTCGCGACTTACCGGGAGGGGCGCGCATGACCGAGCGGAGCGAGGGAATCGAAAAACGCAGTCCCCTGGTCTCGCTGCCGACGAAGGAGGACTCATGACCGACCAGGAGCTCTGGGACGGCCGTTACCGCGAGAGCGACCGGATCTGGAGCGGGAACCCCAACACCGTCCTGGTCCGTGAGGTCGAGGGCATGGCGCCGGGACGGGCCCTCGACCTGGGCTGCGGCGAGGGAGCCGACGCGATCTGGCTCGCCCGGCGGGGATGGCGCGTCACCGCGGTCGACATCTCCGGCGTCGCCCTCGAACGCGCCGCCCGCAACGCGGCCGAGGTCGCCGACCGCATCGACTGGCAGCGGCACGATCTCGGGACCTCCTTCCCGGCGGGAGAATTCAACCTGGTGTCCGCGCATTTCCTGCATTCCCCCGGAGACATGCCGCGAGAGAGGATCCTCCGTACGGCGGCCGGTGCCGTCGCACCAGGCGGGGTGCTTCTCGTCGTCGGGCACGCCGGGTTCCCTCCCTGGGAGGACAACCCTCACCCCGACGTGCACCTGCCCACCCCGCACGAGGTCCTGGAAGACCTGGACCTCCCGGATGAGGAGTGGGAGGTGCTGGTCTGCGAGGAACACGAGCGGATTCAGAACGATCCCAGTGGCCGCCCGATGACCCGTACGGACAACACGCTCAAGGTCCGGCGCCGGGACCGGCCCACGCGGTGACGAAAAAACGCGGTGACGTACGGGCTCGGTGCGGAGCCGCGTACGTCACCGCGCTCAGGCGGTCAGGCGTCAGCCGGTGACCGGGAGGTCGCTCGGGACCGGGGTCGGCGCGGGAGCCTCACCGGGCGGGTTGGTGGACGGGGTCGGGGTCGGGCTGCCGGGCGTCTTCGGCGGGGTGGCGTCACCGGCGGCGCAGGTGGCGGAGGAGATGTCGATCGCCTGGCCCTTGCCGCCCACGAGGCCGAGCTTCACCTCGATCGCGGTCACCGTCAGGCTGCCGTCCGGGTTGTGGACCTGCTTGTTGAGGACCACCGAGACCGCTCCGAGGCCCTGAACCGGAACGTTGACGGCGCTGTTGGGCGCCGCGTCGACGGCCAGCCTGTGGCCGCCGATGGAGGCCTTGACCAGGTGGGATGAGCCCTGGCCGCCGACGCACTTGGCCGTGATCAGGTGGGCCGACAGCGCGGCCTTGGCAACTTTCAGGTCGACGACGCTGGCCCGTGAGCCGCCTGCCGTCGCGGAGGTGTGCAGGGCCTTCAGTTTCACCAGGGGGTTGGGCGGCAGCTCGACCAGGCTCTTGTCCCTCGGGCCCGTCACGGAGGAGGCGGTGGGGATCGCCGGCAGGTTGACCAGGCCGGTCGCGGACACGCCGTAGGCCGAGGAGACATCCCCGGCGGTGCTCGCGGAGGCATTCGCCGCGATGATCACCGGGGCGGTGAGGGCTCCGGCGATCGCTACGTATGTGGTCAGATGCTTCAAGCGCACGGTTCTGTCTCCTCGAGGATGGTTCCAGTTCGGGAAAAACGTCGAATCGGTCGATGTTGACTCTGGTCGCGTACGAAGCCGGACGGAGGCCGTCTGTCGCCCGTCCGCGCCTCAAACGGGCGGGGCCTCCGCCGGCTGCGTACGTGGGCACGGCCAGGTACGGCTTTCGCGGCGGAACGACGCCCGCTGCCTTGCGGCGCCGCCGCCTCCTGGGTGCCCACGTTCGAGAACATCTGCGACGAGATCTCCGACTCTTCCGATAAGCCTTGCGCCCGGTGAATACGCATAAGTGGGCACTTTGGTTGCATGGGTTTTCCAATTTTTCTTACGCTCCTGGCCAGGGACTTCTCCTTGGCCGCATAACGGACCGCGGCTTCCGGGGCCAGCCGGACGTGCTCACCCCCCGAGCGCCCCGGCCTTGACGCCTACGTCGCCGACTCCTTCCGCGAAGGCACCACGGGAGCCGGTTGACCGGGCGTCCGATTCACGGAGCAGGGCGCAGTCCGAGCCGGAAGTGAAAGCGGCTGAACACCGTGCTCTTCAGGCCGGGCCAGGTGTGGGCCCGGCGCCAACCCGCGTCGTCCAGACCGGGCCAGGTGTGCGACGGGCCGACGGCCTGTCTCGGCACCGTGTTCACCGCGGCACTGTGGGCATCCTCGTCGCTCCACTCCGCGTAGTTCAGCACCCGCGATCCGTCGAGGCCGACGAAGAAGTGAGCCGAGATCAGCCCGGGAGGCCTGCCGACACGCGGCCTCGTCGCACGCACCCCCGCGCTGCGCGAGCACAGTGTCCTGCTGTCGATGGGCGTCCAGGAGCGGCTGGTGGAAGTCCTGGAGACCAAGCTCGGCATCGACAGTCGCCACGATGTGCGGCTACGCCTCCTGGGAGAGTTCTCCCTGAGCGCCTGGCGCTGCGGTGCGAAGAACTGGGTGGCCGGGCGCGGCGGTCACGAGGGCGATGACGGCACCGGCGGGGTGACGACACTCGTACGCCGCGTGGAGGAAGCCTTCGACGCGATCCCCGCGAGCCTCTCCCTCACGGCGGACTGAGCAGGTCTTACCAAGCGATGGGATTCCGCCGTTTCGCACGGAACCTGACGTTGGTCTCCTGCCCGAGGTGCTGGAGCCGGAGCCAGGCGAGTTCGCCGGCGTGCCACCGGCTCGCCCGTGACCACAACCGCTGGGACGGCGACTGCATCATCCGAAGGTCGGCCGGGCCGGTATAGGAGCGCCGGCGGTAGCGGCTCAAAGTTGCTTCAGGATGTCGCGCAGCGTCGCCTTGGTGCTGGTCGGAGGGTCGGCCTGCGTCGCGAGGCGGTTCATGATGTCGCGGTAGTAGTCGATGTCGTCGCGCCGGTCGGGGTAGAGAGCGCTCGTGAGCTGCTCGAGGTAGACCACGTCCGGGAGTTCGGGTTCGGGCAGGCGCATGAGGGTGATCGGTCCCCCGGTGGCCGCGTGTCCGGCGGCGTGGAACGGCATCAGCTGGATGGTCACATGGGGCAGGTCGCAGAGGTTGATCAGGTGCTGCACCTGGGCGTGCATGACGGCCGTTCCGCCGATCGGGCGTCGTAGTGCCGCCTCGTCGATCACGACCCAGAGGTACGGCGGCCGCGTGCGTCGCAGGATCTCCTGCCGGCGTATCCGCAACTCGACGCGGCGTTCGACCTGCGCCTGCGGGGAGTGGCCGAGGGCGATCACGGCGCGCGCGTACTCGGGGGTCTGGAGCAGGCCGGGGACGAACTGCACCTCGTACGTACGGATGATGCCGGCGGCCTGTTCGAGACCGAGGTACGGCTCGAACCAGCCGGGCACGACATCGCCGTACGCGTGCCACCAGCCGGGGGAGTTCGCCTGTTCAGCCAGGCCGAGGAGTGTGGCGATCTCGGCCTGGTCGGTGACGCCGTAGAGCTTGTAGAGGTCGACCACGTCGCGCAGCTTGAAGCCGGTCCGCCCCAGCTCCAGGCGGCTGATCTTCGACTGGGACGCGCGGATCACTTCTCCCGCCTGCTCGCGGGAGATTCCGCGGGACTCGCGCAGCCGGCGGAGCAGGGCGCCCAGCACCATGCGGGTGGCCGTCGGGCCCGCCGCCGGTCTGTCGTCCAGGACGGCTCTCTCAGGTGGTACGTCCCCCGCGTCATCCATCTTCACTCCCGGCGTTTGACCGCCCGTGTTCACTCGGGTACTGCCTCTCGACTGGTGGTGCGCGGGAAGAAAGGACGACAGGTTACGGTTTGCGGCCGACGGCGCAGAACAGATCCATCTCGTCGGGCTCGCCGGAGGGTACGGCCTCGGGCCGCCAGCGCGTGCACGAGACGACGCCGGGCTCGACGAGTTCGAGGCGATCGAAGAACGCGGCGAGCTGCCGGGGCATGCGGTGGATCCCCGGTGGCGTGCCGAACTCGTTCCAGTGCCGGATGGCCTCGGCCATCCGTTCGCCGGTGACCTCGATCGTGGGATGTGCGATCGCCAGGTAGCTGCCGGAGGGCACGGCGTCCATGTACTGGTCGATGACGGCCTGTGCCTCGTCATCGTCCACGATGTGCCACAGGACCCCGAGCATCGTGACGGCGATCGGCCGGGTGAAATCGAGAGTCCGCGCCGCGGCTTTGACGATCTCTCGCGGGTCGTGCATGTCG
>DASQPY010000667.1:0-3278 GCA_035643735.1 Actinoallomurus sp.
CTGGGCGGCGGCTGACAAACGACGGCGCCGCCGGTACGTCCGCCGGGCGCAGGAGGGGACGACGCCCATGGGTTGGTCGGTCGCGTTGGCGTGTTCGAGCGTCGGTGACCCGGGACAGGCCTTCAGGCCGGGGCTGACCCAGGATCCGGAGGCCGCCGCGGCGCTCGCCCGGCGGCTCTACCCGGAGTCCTCGGTCGTCGAGACCGGTGACACGATCCTCGACTTCGCACTCTGGCCGTATGAGGACGAGCTGTTCGTCGGGGCGTACGGCGACGCGCTGGCCGTGTGCGACCGCCGCCTGTTCGGCATCGACGACCAGGCGCGCACGCTCGCCGACGAGATCGCCAGGGCGCTGCCGGGCGCTTCCTGCGGTGTGCTCGTGCTGCACAGTGTCGTGTCGGGCTGCTGGTTCCGCTCGTATGAGGACAACCGGCCACGGCGCGACGTCTTCGTCACCGCCGACGACGGGGTCGTCGTCGACCTCGGCGACCGGCTGCCCGCCGAGGCGCCGTTCTGGGCCGGCATCGACGGCGGGGCCGACGACGTGCCACTGCCATTCGACTATGAGGAGTACGGCATGACACTGGCGCGGGAGTATCTGTTCGGCCGCGGCATCAGCGAGCGCGGCGCCGACGGCTTCCTCGCCCTGGAGCTGCCGCTGCGCCGTTTCAAGCTCGCCTGACGCTTCACCGGGAAGATCGGCATGCGCCACCGGCGTTGTGACTGCCATCAGGGCCTGAAACAGGCCCTAAGCTCAAAGCCGTACTCCCCGAATCGAAGGGCTGGTCCGTGGCTGCTGTTCCGACAGTCGGCGTGCTCGCGCTGCAGGGCGACGTCCGCGAGCACCTTCGTGTGCTGGAGTCCTGCGGCGCGGACACCGCGGTCGTCCGCAGGCCGGAGGAGCTCGACCGCGTCGACGGTCTGGTGATCCCGGGCGGTGAGTCCACCACCATGTGGCGGCTAGCCCGCACCTTCGACCTGCTCGAACCCCTGCGCAAGCGTGTTGAGCAGGGCATGCCCACCTACGGCTCGTGCGCCGGGATGATCATGCTTGCCGACCGCATCGTCGACGGCGCGGCCGGCCAGGAGACCATCGGCGGCATCGACATGCTCGTACGCCGCAACGCGTTCGGGCGCCAGGTCGACTCCTTCGAGAGCGACGTGGTGATGACCGGTCTCGACACGCCGTTCCACGCTGTCTTCATCCGCGCGCCGTGGGTCGAGTCGCTGGGCGGCGGCGCCGAAGTACTCGGCCGTGCCGCGACCGGCGACTCCGCCGGTAGGATCGTCGCCGTCCGGCAGGGCCATCTCCTCGCGACGTCGTTCCATCCCGAGCTCACCGGCGACACGCGCATCCACGAGTACTTCCTCGCGATGGTGCAGGGGTCGTCGTGACCTCGCGCTCCCCTCGGGGGCAGGGAGCCACGTCCAGGGGAGTCCCCGCGCGCCCACGCCGCGGCAGCGCACCAGACGACAGACCTTTCTGAGATTGGAGGCAGGGGCTTACCTCTTCGGCCACCGGCCGGGGTCTCCGCCCCGTAAATCAGATGAGTGGCCACTCCAAATGGGCGACGACAAAGCACAAGAAGGCGGCGGTCGACGCCAAGCGGGGCAAGCTTTTCGCCAAGCTCATCAAGAACATCGAGGTGGCGGCCCGCACCGGCGGCGGTGACCCCGACGGCAACCCGACGCTGTACGACGCCATCCAGAAGGCACGCAAGAACTCCGTGCCCCTCGACAACATCGACCGCGCCCGCAAGCGCGGCGCCGGTGAGGAGGCCGGCGGCGCCGAGTGGCAGACGATCATGTACGAGGGATACGGGCCCGGCGGTGTCGCGGTGCTCATCGAGTGCCTGACCGACAACCGCAATCGTGCCGCCTCCGACGTCCGCACCGCGCTGACCCGCAACGGCGGCACGCTCGCCGACCCCAACTCGGTGTCCTACCTGTTCAACCGCAAGGGCGTCATCCTGCTCCCCAAGGAGGGGACCACCGAGGACGACGTCATGATGGCGGTCCTGGACGCCGGCGCCGAAGAGGTCAACGACCTCGGTGAGTCCTTCGAGGTGATCAGCGAGGCGACCGACCTCGTGGCCGTGCGCAAGGCGCTGCAGGAGGCGGGCGTGGACTACGAGTCCGCCGAGGCCAACTTCCTGCCCACCGTGAGCGTGCCGCTGGACGAGGAGAACGCCAAGAAGGTCTTCCGCCTGCTCGAGGCCCTCGAGGACAGCGACGACGTGCAGAACGTCTTCGCCAACTTCGACGTCTCCGACGAGATCATGGAAAAGATCGACGCCTGACGTCCGTGACGCCTCCCCGCCCACCGGCGGGGAGGCGTGCATGCCGTAGCGTCGTCGTCCGTGGAGCTCCGCACACCCGATCCCGGTGACGTCGACGCCGTCCATGACCTGTGGACCCGCGCCTTCGGGCCGTCGGCCCGCGACGCCGGGCGAACCCTGCTGGCCATTGAGCAGGACCGGCTGCTCGGGGTCTATGACGGCCCCCGGCTCATCGCTTCCGGCCAGTACCACGCCTTCGAGCAGTGGTGGCACGGTCGTGCGGTGCCGATGGGGGGCGTGGCCAGCGTCGCCGTCGCTCCCGAACACCGCGGCCGCGGCGTCGGGCGGCGGCTCGCCGCCGGGCTCCTCGACCTCATGGACGGCCGTCCGCTGTCGGCCCTCTATCCCGCCACCGCGCCGGTCTACCGGTCGATCGGCTATGAGCACGCGGGCGGGGAGTACCACCTCACGCTGCCGCCCGGACCGCTGCGGACCCTCGCGAGCGGGCCGGTCAAGGTACGCCGCGCGGAGCCCGCGGACGCCGCGGAGGTCACCGCGCTGCTGCGGCGCCTGCACGCCGGCGCCCGGCACGGCGGCCCGATCGACCGCGGCGAGTCGTACGTACGCGACGTCCTGGCGGACGAGCGCCTGTTCTCCTACCTGGCCGAGGACGGCTTCCTGTCCTTCGGGTGGAAGGACGGCAGCCGGCGGCTGGCCGTCCACCGCTGCGTCGCCGGCTCACCGGAGACGGCCCGCGCACTCTGGGCCGTCGTCGGATCGGGCTCCTCCATCGCCGAGACGGTCGAGGCCCGCGTCGCGCCCGGCGACCCGCTGCTGTGGCTGCTCCGCGACCGCTCCGAAGACGACCTGCGCCGCGTCTCCTGGATGCTGCGGATCCTCGACGCACCAGCCGCCGTCGCCGCGCGCGGCTTCCCCGCGGCGGTCTCCGTGGACGTGCCGCTGATCGTCGACGACGAGCAACGGCCGGGGAACGCGGGC
>DASQPY010000668.1:0-11014 GCA_035643735.1 Actinoallomurus sp.
GGGAGGGCCCGGGCGGAGGGACCGGCGGTGCGCCGGCGAGATGGTGGAGGTGGTCGCGCTCGGCGTCCGACAGGCGCAGGGCCCGAGCGAGCCCGGCCAGCACCTCGCGCGACGGGCGCGGGCCGCGGGCCTGCTCCAGCCGCGTGTAGTACTCGGTCGAGATGAACGCCAGCTGCGCCGCCTCCTCGCGGCGCAGCCCCGGGGTGCGGCGGCGCGGCCCGGCGGGCAGCCCCACGTCGGCGGGGGTGATCCGCTCGCGCCTGCTGCGCAGGAAGACCGCCAGTTCTCGTCTGTCCACACTCCTAGTGTGCGCGGGTGGGCGGAGCCGAGCCAGGTACCGCCGGTGCCTGGATGGGCTCCGCGGACCGGTGCAGGCTCGCTGCCATGGACAGCACACCCACCACAGACACATCCACCACCCCTGGCGCCCTGGGCCTGCTGGCGGGCAAGGTCGCCTTCATCACCGGCGCCGGTCGCGGTATCGGTGCCGCGGCGGCTCGGCTCTTCGCCCGGGAGGGCGCCCGGGTGCTGCTCGCGGCCCGGACGGAGTCCCAGCTGAAGGCGGTGACCGAGGAGGTACGGGCGGCGGGCGGCATCGCGGACCACGTCGCGTGCGACCTGGCCGACACGGCCAGCGTGCGCGCCGCCGTCGACCGCGTCGTGGAGACGTACGGCCGGCTCGACGTCGCCTTCAACAACGGCGCGACGATCGTGCCGCCAGGCCCGATGGACCAGGTGCGGGAGGCCGACTTCGACCACGTCTACGCCGTGAACCTCAAGGGCCCGTGGCTGGCCATGGTCGCCGAGATCGCCGCCATCCGGGCCACCGCGGGGACGGGCGCCATCGTCAACAACTCCAGCGTCGGCAGCCTGATGGGCAACCCCGAGCTACCCGCCTACGGCGCGATGAAGCGGGCGGTCAACAGCCTCACCGAGTCGGCCGCCGTCACCTACGGCCCGGAAGGCATCCGCGTCAACGCGATCGCCCCCGGCAGCACGCTGACCGAGATGATCCGCACCTGGGAGGCGGACTCGCCCGGTCTCGTCGAGCGGCTCAAGGCGCAGACACCGCTGCGCCGCGCGGCCGACCCCGAGGAGATCGCCCAGGCCGCCGCCTGGCTCCTTAGCGACCGCTCCTCCTACGTGACCGGCACGGTCCTCCGCGTCGACGGCGGCGCACGCGCCTGACCAGCGGACGCCGTACCGGCCTGGCGCGATCGACGACGTGTGGTCCATCAACGGCGTCGCACCGATGACCGAATCGCGATCCTGGCCAACGGCGCCGGAATTCCACCGACGACTTCTGAGGCCGGATGGCACGGCCCGCGAGCCCGGTGACGGTTACGCGGGCCGGCCGTTCACCTCGAGGGTGACGCCCGGCTTCTCGGTCCAGAAGGCGAGCATTCCCATGATCTGCTCGACCTTCGGGAACGGCTCCGGGTAGGACCAGACGATGTCCTCGACCAAGCCGTCGCCCGTGTCGACCGACCAGTAGACCGCGTCGCCCTTGAACGGGCAGTGCGACGTCGTGGTCGAGCTCCGGAGCAGATCCATCTTCACGTCCGCCGCCGGAAGGTAGTAGCGCGTCGGCGAGCCGGTCTCGGCGAGCGCCAGCGCTCGGGAGGAGGTCGCGACGATCGTGTCCTTGATCCGCACCACGACCTGGTCCGTTCCGGATGTGATCTCTATGTCGTGCCCTCGTGTACTCATGACCCCGATCCCATCAAATATCGGTCGTGGCCGCCAACCTGGGTCAGTGCTTCGAGCAGGTGCCGAAGACCTCGACGGTGTGGGTGATGTCGCGGAACCCGTGCTCGGCGCCCACCGCGTCGGCCCAGCTCTCCACCGCGGGGCCCTCGATCTCCACGGTACGGCCGCATATGCGGCAGACCAGATGGTGGTGGTGTTCGCCGGTCCGGCAGACGCGGTAGACGGCCTCGCCGTCGTCGGTGCGCAGCACGTCGACCTCGCCGGAGTCGCTCAGCACCTGCAGCGCGCGGTAGACCGTGGTCAGACCGATCTTGGATCCCGTAGAGCGAAGACCGGCGTAGATGTCCTGCGCGCTGCGGAAGCCCTCCGCAGAGGACAGTTCGCGGCGCACGTCGTCACGGCGGCCGGTCATGTCGTTTCCGTACGGCGCATGCGGATCAGTCTTCCAGCCCCGACGGCTCCCAGGAAGACGGCCATCGCGAGCAGCACGATCGTCGGGCCCGGGGCGATGTCGGCGTCCACCGACACCCACAGGCCGCCGACGGCCGCGACCACGCCGACCACCATGGCCAGCCCGATCGTGGCACGGAAGCCCCGCGTCAGCTGCTGCGCGGCGGCGACCGGAACGACCATCAGCGCGCTGACCAGCAGCAGGCCGACGGCGCGCATCGCCACCACGACGGTCAGCGCGGCCGTCACCGCGATGAGCAGCGAAAGGAACCGCACCGGCAGGCCGCTGGCCCGTGCCACCTCCTCGTCCTGGCACAGCACGAACAGCTCGCGGCCGAACACGGCCAGGGTGACCAGCACGACCACGGCGAGCCCCGCCACCACGTACAGGTCACCGGGGCTGACGCTGCTGATGGATCCGAACAGGTAGCTGTTGAGGTTCGCGCTGCCGCCGGACAGGTTGGCGAACAGCACGCCGCCGGCCAGGCCGCCGTAGAACAGCAGCGCGAGCGCCACGTCGCCGCCGGTCCGGGTGCGGACCCGCAGCAGTTCGATCGCGACCGCGCCCAGCGCGGACACGATCAGCGCCAGGATCGTGGGGGAGCTGCGCGTCAGCAGGCCGAGGCCGACGCCGGTGAGCGCGATGTGGCCGATGCCGTCGCCGAGCAGGGCGAGGCGCCGCTGGACGATGAACGTGCCGACCGCGGGGGCGGCGACGCCGACGAGCACCGCGGCGATCAGGGCGCGGCGCAGGAAGTCGTACGACAGGAGTTCGATCATGACAGCAGGTGGGGCTCCTCGGCCGGTGCGTGCGGGTGTACGTGGTCGTGGCCGGGCCGCGCGCACTCGCCCTGCGGCGCCGGAGGGACGCCCTCGTGCACGATCCGGCCCGTTTCCAGGACGACCGAACGCGTGATCAGCGGCTCCAGCGGCCCCAGCTCGTGGGCGACGAGCACGACCGTACGGCCCTGTCCGACCAGCTCACGGAGCGTACCGGCGAGCGTCTCCTGGCTGCGGGAGTCGACGCCGGCCGTCGGCTCGTCCATGACGAGGGCGTCCGGCTCACCGGCGAGGGCCCGTGCGATGAGCACGCGCTGCTGCTGGCCGCCGGAGAGTTCCTGGGCGGGGTCGCGGGTCCGGTCGGCCATGCCGACGGCCCGCAGCGCGTGATCCACCGCCAGGCGGTCGGCGGCCGAGGACGGGCGGAGCCGCGACTGGCGGGCGATCCGGCCCGAGGCGACGATCTCGCGTACGGTCGCCGGCACCCCGCCGCCGATCGACAGGCGCTGCGGGACGTACCCGATGCGCTTCCAGTCACGGAACTTCGACGGCGGCATGCCGTACAGCTCGGTCCGGCCCGCGGACAGCGGGACCAGCCCGAGCAGCGCCCGGACCAGCGTGGACTTGCCGGAACCGTTGGCGCCCATCACGGCTACGACCTCGCCGGGCCGTACGGCCAGGTCGACGCCGCGCAGCACGAGGCGGTGCTCGAACCGCACCTCGCCACCGGTCAGGCAGAACGGGAGGCTCATGCGCACCCCAATGCGGGCCGGAGCGTCGCGAGGTCGCGGCGCATGATCGAGAAGTAGTCGTCGTGAGAGTGCGGCCGCACGCCCTCGACCGGGTCGAGCACCTCGGTGCGGACCCCGGCCTCCTGGGCGAGCGTGGCCGCCGTCTTGGGACTGGTCAGGGTCTCGGTGAACACCGTGGTCGCGCCAGTCCGCCGGACCAGCCCGGTCAGGTCGGCGATGCGCCGCGGCGACGGCTCCGCGTCGGGGTCCAGACCGGCCACGCCGACCTGCGTGAGCCCGTAGCGGTCCGCCAGGTAGCCGAAGGCTGAGTGACCGGTGACGATGTCCTTGCGGGCGCAGTCCCGCAGGCCGGTACGGAACTCCGCGTCCAGGGCGTTCAGCCGCGTGACCACCTGGGCCGCACGCGACCGGTACGTCGCGGCGGCGGGAGTGTCGATCCGGGCCAGCCGCTCGCCGAGGGCGGTGGCCACCGTCGCGAAGCGCGCCGGGTCGAGCCACAGGTGCGGGTCGGCCGCGCCGTCGCCCGCCTCGTCCTGCGGCGCGGGCAGGGTCTTGACCACGGACTCGGCGTCGAGCGAGTGACGCTTGGCGTGCTGGCGCACGGCCTTGTCCACGGCCGGCTGCACGCCCTTGATGTAGAAGGCGAGCTTGGACTCACCGACGTCGATGACCTGCCGCGGCGTCAGCTCCAGGTCATGGGGCTCGGCGCCGGGCTTGGTGAGGTTCTGGACGTAGAAGCCAGGGCCGGCGACCTGCTCCGCCAGCCAGGCGAGCGGGTAGAACGCCGCGGCGATCACGGGCTTGCCGCCGCCGTTCGCGCGTGCCCCGCACCCGCAGCCGCAGGCGACCAGGGCCGCGGCCATGGCGAGAGGCAAGAGGCGGGTGCGCACCCTTGAATTATGGGTGAACATGAAAATGATTGTCAAAATCACGCGATGTCGTCAGGCGAGTACTTTGGCGACCGCGGCGGCGACGAGGACGACTGGCACGAGGATGCGGACCAGGCGGTGCGAGGTGCTCCGCGCCGGCGAGGCCAGGAACATGAACCAGATGACGAGCGCCAGCAGAGCCAGCGCGATCGCGCCGCCCACACCGGGCAGGGCCAGGCCGGCGATGAGCAGGGCGGGCAGCAGGACCAGCGGCACCCACCGGGGCAGCTGGTGCACGTAGACGAGGAAGACGGCGCTCTGCCGCCGGATCGTGGATTTGGATGACACCCCTCCATGGTGGCGTATCCACGTCACCGGTGTGAGCGCCGCCACGGCTCCGGCATCATGGACGGGTGCTGGCCATCACCCGTTATCGCGTACCCGAGGACGAGACCGACGACTTCGTCCGTACCGCCCAGGAGGTGCTGCGCGCCCTCGAAGGCAGTCCCGGTCACCGCTCGGGCCGCCTCGGTCGCGCCGTGGACGACCCCGAGCTCTGGGCGATGGTGACCGACTGGGGCGGCGCGGGCTTCTACCGTCGGGCCCTCGGCGCGTACGACGTGCGCGTGGCCCTCATCCCGCTTTCCGCGCTCGCCATCGACGAGGCCGGGGCGTACGAGATCGTCTGAGCCTGAAGTGGCAGGCGTGCCGGGTAAAGGGCCGGGCGAGCCCGCCCGAAAGACCGCACAAGTACGCCGCGCGCTCCCACCCCGGGATGCCTCCCGTGACGATCATGGTCGTCCGGACGACGACCTCGGGGGGAACGCGATGCGACGTGCCGGCCTGTTCGGCTGCCTGCTGGGAGCGCTCATCCTGGGGCCGCCTGCGCACGCGGACACGACCGTCGACTACCAGGGGCTGCGGATCACCGTGCCCGCGGGATGGCCGGTGTATCGCCTCGGCCCCGGTTCCACCGAGTGCGTGCGCTACGACCGGCACGCGGTCTACCTCGGCCCGGCGGGGGAGAACCAGAACTGCCCGGCGCATGCCGTGGGCCGTACCGAGGCGCTGCACGTCGAGCCGCTCAGCGAGCAGACGGCATCGTTCGCCTCGGGGCTGCTCGGCGGCCGCTCCGCCGAAAGCAGCCGGCTGGCCGGGATGCCCGCCGTGACCGTACGGGACACCGCCATTGGTGAGATCCGCGTAGCCGTCCCCGGCGCGGGCGTGCTGGTCACCGGCTCGTACGGGCCCGGCGTACGGGAGCTGGAGCACGTCCTGAGCGAGATCACCCCGGTTCCGCACGACCCCGTCAACGAACGCCGCGCCGGCGAGCGGAGACGATGGGTCTCCGGCATGGGCTTCGACACCTGCTCGGCGCCGTCGCTGGCGGCGATGCACGCGTGGCGGGAACACTTCGTGGCCGCGAACATCTACATCGGCGGCCCCGCGCGAGCGTGCCCGGACGGGCGGCTGTCCCGTGGCTGGGTGGCGGCCGTACGGGCGATGGGCTGGCGGTTGATCCCGACCTACGTCGGCCCGCAGGCGCCGTGCGCCTCGTCCCGGCCGCGTTTCTCCCCGGCGACCGCGGCGATCGCGGGCCAGCTTTCCGCCGTGGACGCCGTCAGCCGCGCCGTCGCGCTCGGACTGCCGCCGGGCACACCGATCTACCTGGACCTGGAGGCGTACGGGCGCGGGGCCGCCTGCCGGTACGCGGTGCTGATGTTCCTGGACTCGTGGACGAAGGCGATACGGGCGCTGGAGTACACCTCCGGGGTCTACAGCAGCGTCGCATCGGGCATCCGCGACCTCGGCGAGGCGAGCGGGATCAGCAAGCCGTCGGAGATCTGGTTCGCGCACTGGGACAAGAAGGCGAACGTGCACGGCGACCGCTATCTCGAGGACGACTGGTGGCCGGGCCACCACCGCATCAAGCAGTTCCGCGGCGACCATTTCGAGAAACACGGCGGCGTCCGGCTGCACATCGACAGCGACGACGTCGACGGTCACGTGCACTGAACACCCCCGTACGCGGGCTCTCCCAGCGATGCCGTTGAGAGGCAGGTCAGGGGACTGTAGAGGCTGGATGACACTCCAGTGACGCCGCGAGGCGTTTCGGGGCGCGACAGGCTCGCCGGTGTCCTAAGCTGAAGAGATCCTGGGCGCCAGGGCCGTAACCGCAGGTCGGTCGGTCCGGCGCCATATGTCGTACTGCCAGATGTTTTGCAAAAGCCGTACTGCACGTGTCGTACCAACGCCGTATCGCGGGGAACACCGCCGACCGCCAGCCGGATGGAGATCACTCATGGCCCGTCGTTCCGATGTGATGGAGACCATCGTCAACCTCAGCAAGCGCCGGGGTCTGGTCTTTCCGTCGAGTGAGATCTACGGCGGGCTGCGCGCCTCCTGGGACTACGGCCCGCTCGGCGTCGAGCTGAAGAACAACGTCAAGCGCCAGTGGTGGAAGTCCATGGTGCAGGGCCGCGACGACGTCGTCGGCCTCGACTCCTCCGTCATCCTCGCCCGCGAGGTGTGGGAGGCGAGCGGCCACGTACGCGAGTTCGTCGACCCGCTGACCGAGTGCCAGTCGTGCCACAAGCGGCACCGCGCCGACCATCTCGAAGAGGCGTACGAGGAGAAGCACGGCAAGCCACCGGAGAACGGCCTGGCCGACCTGGTGTGCCCGGACTGTGGCACCCGTGGCGCGTTCACCGAGACGAAGATGTTCAACGGTCTGCTCAAGACCTACCTCGGCCCCGTACAGGACGAGTCCGGGCTCGCCTACCTGCGCCCGGAGACGGCGCAGGGCATCTTCATCAACTACGTGGCCGTGCAGCAGGCCGCGCGCCGCAAGCCGCCGTTCGGCATCGGCCAGATCGGCAAGTCGTTCCGTAACGAGATCACGCCGGGCAACTTCATCTTCCGTACGCGGGAGTTCGAGCAGATGGAGATGGAGTTCTTCGTCGAGCCGGGCACGGACGAAGAGTGGCACCAGTACTGGATCGACACCCGCTTCCAGTGGTACGTCGACCTGGGCATCACAAAGGACGACCTGCGGCTCTACGAGCACCCGAAGGAGAAGCTCGCCCACTACGCCAAGCGCACCGTGGACGTGGAGTACCGCTTCAACTTCCCGGGCAGCGAGTGGGGTGAGCTGGAGGGCGTCGCGAACCGCACCAACTTCGACCTGTCCACGCACGCCAAGCACTCCGGTCAGGACCTGTCCTACTTCGACCAGGAGAAGAACGAGCGCTACGTCCCCTGGGTCATCGAGCCGGCGGCGGGCGTCGACCGCTGCGTGCTGACGTTCATGATGGACGCCTACAACGAGGACGAGGCGCCGAACGCCAAGGGCAAGATGGAAAAGCGCGTGGTCATGCGCCTCGACCACCGGCTCGCGCCGGTCAAGGTCGCGGTGCTGCCGCTGTCGCGCAACGCCGACCTGTCGCCCAAGGCCAAGGACCTGGCCGCCCAGCTCCGCCGCAACTGGAACGTCGACTTCGACGACGCCGGCGCGATCGGCCGCCGTTACCGCCGCCAGGACGAGATCGGCACGCCGTACTGCGTCACGGTCGACTTCGACACCCTCGAGGACAACGCGGTGACGGTACGCGAGCGCGACTCGATGGCCCAGGAGCGCATCGGCCTCGACCAGGTGGAGGCGTTCCTCGCCACGCGCCTGCTCGGCTGCTGACCTGTAGCGATCACACGGCCCGAGGTTCCCGGCAGGAGGCCCGGGACGTGGTGCTCGCGCCCCGAAGTCTTTCGCCGGTACGCCCCGGACATCAAGCGCTATGTCACCCGCAGGCTCGGGATCGAGGCCGCCGAGGATGTCGTGGCGGAGACCTTCCTGGCGGCGTTCCGGCCGCGGGACGGCCATGACCTGTCGCGCCCCAACGCGCGGCCGTGGCTGTACGGGATAGCGACCAACCTCATGGGCCGGCAGGTGCGGACCGAGGTGCGGCCGGTGGACTAGGAGCACTTCACCGAGGTGCGTCGGGGCTGGTCCGCGCGGCCCGCCCGCGGGCGGGCACGTTCAAGTACGGAACACCCCGAGCTCCGGCGGCCGAGCGTCACGGCCGAGAGCCTCTACGGGTCCGCGACATCCGTTGTCTGCTCGCCGTTGGTCTCACCCTGGAGGAACTCGGTGCCTTCCCGCCCTGCCTCGACGGTGACGTGGCGACGTGCTGCCTTCGTACCCTCGGGTATACGCGCGATCGAGCGGCATGCCGTCATCGGGGAGCGCATCGCCACGCAGGCCCAGATACGCGACCGGCTGGCGACCGCCCTGCGCCAGGCCACTTGGCAGGAAAACGCGGGCCTGGCGGCCCCGGCCTGCCCTAAGATTCCGCCTTGATCCCTTATGCCTGGACGCCCTGACTTAATCTGCTAAGCACGGGGATTTATCAGTTTAGCCTTATGGCATGACAGAAGGGCCGGAGGTCAATGAGGTCGCGGCCGCGCTGCTCGTGAGCATGGGGTTGCTCCGACGGCGGTTGCGTCAGGTTCCCATCGAGGGTGAGCTCACGCTGCCCGAGACCTCCGCACTGGCGCGCCTGGATCGCGGGGGGCCGACCACGGCGAGCATGCTCGCGCGCGTCGAGCAGATCAGTCCGCAATCGATGGGGGTCACGCTCGGGGCGCTGGAGGCCCGTGGCCTGGTCGGTCGCCGGCCTGATCCGGAGGATGGCAGGCGGGTCGTGCTGTCGGTGACCGAGGCCGGGCGCGAGGTACTGCGCAACAAGCGCAGCGCGCGGATCGAGCAGCTCTCTCAGGCACTGTCCGAAGACTTCACTCCCGCCGAACTCGAACGGCTGATGGCGGCGGCGCCACTGATCGAGCGACTGGCGCAGAGCCTTTGATGACGTGGCGCTTGATGACGTGACGCGCGTTTGATGACGGGCGCTTGATGACGCGGGGCACGGGACGGCAGGCGACGGCTACAAGTGAGTCGCGCCGGCGAACACGACGGCCGCCGTCTTCATGTCCGTGCTCGATGGTCCGATCGTCCGCACCACGCTGCTCGCGATCTTCCGCGCAGGGAATCTGACTGCCCCTGCACGGCTCGCCCCAAGGCCAGCGTCTAACGCCGAACCAAATCCATCACGGTGACCTCGACACACTCGCCACCGCTGCCGCCGCTGCGGCTGCTCTTGCGCCAGTCAGGCGTTTTCATAGGCGCTCCAGGATCGACTTGATCAACTTTCGGGACTCCGCCGTGGGGAGGGCGTGTCCTCTGATCAAGTCGTACCTTACGTGGAAGTCGGCGACGCTAGCCGGATCCTGCACGACCTGTCCGCGACCGGCTGCTTCGGCGTAGGCGATGTCAGCTCCTTCTTCGAAAGCCAGAAGGGTGAAGCTGCCTTCGAGACCGGCATAGGCGTCCGCGTCTTGCGGCACGATCTCGATCATGACGTTGGGACGTCGGGACGCCTCCAGCAGGCATTCGAGCTGGGCGCGCATGACGTCCGGCCGCCCCACGATGCAGTGGAGGGCCCGCTCATCCAGAGTGACCCAAAGGCGAGGTGGCTTGTCTCGGGTGAATATCGCTTGGCGCTCCATGCGGCTGGCGACGAATTGACCGACTACATCTGGTTGTTGAATGGTCAGGAGGATCTCGCGGGCATACTCCTCTGTCTGAAGCAGTCCCGTGATCAATAGAAGCCCGAAGACGCGTATTGCGCTAGCCCGTCTCTCCAACTCCACGAATTCCGAGAAACCCGGCGGCAGGGCGGCGAGATGTCGGGTGTCGGTGATCAGTTTCCAAAGGCGAACGAAGAGGCCGTTGGTCTTGAATAGTGTATCCGTGTCCTCGGCGAACTTCTTCGAGGGGATGTTCTTTCCGGCTTCGAGCTGACCGATCAACTGCGGAGTGTATCCGAGGGTCTCGGCTAGCTCCACCTTGGACATCGTGCCACGCCAGGCCGCTAACTCGGTAGCGAATGCGCGGATCGCGGGAAACTCGTAGGGTTCGCGTTGAGCCACCATGCGGGCCTCCAAAATAAACCGGATGCTCGGGTTTCGTTGGTCGGAACAAGGGGTTGAACCCCGGTGCCCTTGGGTTCGTAGCAAAGGGTAATCGCTCATGTTAGCCTGGTCATCGGATTCGCAAAATGAAGAGGCGGAAAATTGCGGGCGACATCTGAAGTCGAAGAGACGGCACGGCGGCCACAGATCGGCGAGAGCCGGGTCCACCGATTTCCCCTTCCGCCGCATCCGATCGCGGCGGAACAGGCCCGGCTCCTGACCAAGATCGCGCTCTCCGACTGGGACCTCAGTGACGCACTCGACAACGCCCTCATCGTCGTCGCCGAACTGGCGACCAATGCCACGAAGATCGGTGATGTCTTCCATTTGTCGCTGACCCGCCAGGGCCGTACCGTCCTGATCGAGGTCTGGGACAGCAGCGAGGCCCTGCCCGACCGCCGGCCGCGTTCGGTCGACCGCGTCGACGGG
>DASQPY010000669.1:0-10616 GCA_035643735.1 Actinoallomurus sp.
ACCTTCACCGCCACGTTCAGCGAACTCGGCTCCGTCTCGCTGACGTTCAAGTGACGTGGTGGCCGGGCCACTGATCACCGGTATCGGGTGGCTGCACGCTCTGGAACCGGTGCGCCAGGGCCCCCGGAGTGAAACAGTCACGCGCCAGCTGGTCCGGGTCCTCATGCGCGAACGCCGCGGCCGCGCGGTTCACGTCCTCGGCGACCTCGTCGAGGACGCGCCGGTATTCGGTGTGCATCGACCCCCGCACGAAGGGCAGTGCGACGAAGGCGAGCGGACGAGCCCAGGAGCGGCCGTAGACGGCCGCGACGACATCGACCGTCCACCGGCCCTTCTTCTCCGATCGCGGAACGATTGTGATCGTCGCGCCGACCAGTGAATGGGTGATCTTGGCGACGACGGGCGCGCCGCCGTGCCGGCCGCGATGGCGTTCAACCCGCTTCCACCAGCGTTCGACATCGATGTGGACGCTCCACGAAACGCGGCGGAGCGACCGTGGCCGCCCGGGCCACCGCATGGTCCCCACCACCAGGGCGGCGTCGGGATGGGCCACGCTCCGCAGCACTAATTTCATGGCGAGCCTTTCGCCTCCTTCCTCGGCGCTGATGGCGAGGCTCGTCTTGGCCGTCCTGTCCATGGCGGTCACGACCATCTCCAGCGCGCGGCGCTCACCCGGAGACTCGGCCGGATCCACCGGATAGGTAAGCCGGTAGCGCGCCTCGGGGGCGGCATGCCGGCCCTCGACCAGGAAGAGCTCGACGGGACCATCAGCCCCGTCGACCAGTCGGCCTCCGTCGAACCGCAGGTCGACGAAAGCGTCGTAGACACCCGCGACGAACGCGTCCACCCATGGACGCCCCACGGCTTCCACCACGATGTGATGCTTGAGCCTGACCATGCCCCGAGCCCCTTCCCCAGCGCGGCCCGTACGTCCAGCCACGAAGTAGCCACCCGAACAAGATCAAGTGACCCTTACTGAGATATACACTGACCTGCTCGGATTGCCCAGCATGATCGATCAGGGTTACGGGGACAGGGATGCCGACCCACGAATGGACCATGGCCAACGATGAATACGGCTCGCCTCCGCGCCCCCGGCGGAAGCCTTACCTGATCATCGCCTTGGGCGTGCTGGGGTTTCTGGGACTCCTCGCCGTGCTCTCCCTGTTCAAGGTGGCCTAGGGGAGTCATACGCCGTAGCCGCCGTCGACGTCGAGTTTCTGGCCGGTGATGAAGCCGGCGCGGTCGGAGGCGAGGAAGCAGACGGCCTCGGCGACGTCGGCCGCCGTGCCGAAACGGGGCAGCGGGATGCGCGCGCGTGCGGCGTCCAGGGCCCGGTCGTCGAGGTCGCCCGAAGCGATGAGCCGCTCGGCCATCCCGTCGGTCAGCATGCCGGGGCCGACGCAGTTGGCCCGTACGCCGAACCGTCCCTCCTCGGCGGCGATGCCGCGTACGAGCGCCTCGACCGCGCCCTTCGGCGCCGCCGAAAGCCCGTCGCGGACCGGGAAGCGGCTCGTCGCCGCGGTGGTCACGGCCACGATCGAGCCGCCGCACGCGCGCAGGTGGGGGAGGGCCGGGTGGACCGCGTTGAAGAACGCGGCGGCGTCGTCGGTCAGTTGCTCGCGAAACCGCTCGGGCGTCACCCGGCTCAGGTGGACCATCGGCACGTGCGGGCCGGCGGCGTACACGAGCGTGTGCAGTCCGCCGAAGTCGGCGGCGACCGCGTCGACGACCTTCGCGCACGCCTCCGGATCCCGCAGGTCCAGCCGGTAGGCGCGCGTCGTCCGCTCCGGCGACCCGAGCAGCTCGCGGATCCGCGGCGACTGGCGCCGGAAGGTCAGGGCGACGTCGCTGCCCCGGCCGATCAGCATCCCGGCGACGGCCGCGCCCAGGCCGCCGCTCGCGCCGAGGACGAGCGCGGCGCCCTCACGCGAGGCGAAGTCGGGATCATCGACGGTCATCCCGACAGGTTCGGCGGTGGGCGGCGGCGCGCGGGCCAGAGTCTCGCTGATCGGGATGAGGACGGCCGGTCGTGGCCGGTGCTCGTTAACGTGCCCGCAACACGTCCGCGACGAGCCGAGGTCGACGATGGCCGAACTGACGCATGAGTCCACCCTGCGTGAGCTGCGGACGGACCAGGGCGTGCTGCGCTATCACGAGGCCGGTGAGGGCGCGCCGCTGCTGATGCTGCACGGCTCGGGCCCCGGCGTGACGGGATGGCGTAACTTCCGCGGGAACCTCCCGGTGTTCGCCGAGTGGTTCCGCTGCCTGGTGCTGGAGTTCCCCGGCTTCGGCGTGAGTGAGCCGACCGATCGGCATCCCATGGTGGCCGCGCCCGAGGCCGTCACGCGGTTCCTCGACGGGCTCGGGCTCGACCAGGTCGACGTCATCGGCAACTCCATGGGCGGCATCGTCGCCGCCCAGGCCGCCGTCGCCCAGCCCGGCCGGGTGCGCCGGCTGGTGACCATCGGCGGCGTGGGCCGGAACCTGTTCAGCCCGGGACCGAGCGAGGGCATCAGGCTGCTGGTGGAGTTCACCGAGGACCCCACCCGCGAGAGGCTCGTGCAGTGGCTCTACTCGATGGTGCATGATCCCGCACTGGTCACCGAGGAGCTGATCGAGGAGCGCTGGAGCCAGGCCACCGACCCCGCGACCCTGGCCAGTGCCCGCCGGATGTACGGGCGGGCGATGCTCAACGCCCGTCCGCCCGGGGACGCTCCGCCGTACTGGGCGATGCTGCACAGGATCAAGGCCCGGACCCTCATGACCTGGGGCCGGGACGACCGGGTCAGCCCACTCGACATGGCGATCGTGCCGATGCGGACCATCCCCCACGCGGAACTGCACGTCTTTCCCGACTGCGGCCACTGGGTGATGATCGAGCAGAAGGACGCCTGGGAGAGCACGGTACTGGCCTTCCTCACCCGGAAGTGAGCCGGACCGTACGCGGCGTCCTGCTCCGACGCGCGTCCGGGGTGAAGACCGCGTCGAGCAGGTCCCACTCTCCCGTGTCGACCGCGCGGGTGTAGGTCGTGAGCAGGTCGGCGATCTCGATCCGGTCCGAGAGCTGTCGCGTGTCCAGCACGGAGCCTCCTTCACCGGCCGCGCCGCCCGTCGGCGGCGTGGTGGGGGAAAGCATGGGGCGGGGCGGGCTCGGGGGGAGACCCCGGTCCTGTTGAGTGGGACCGGCCAACACGGGTGGCCGGGTGACGTCGAGCATGTGGCCATGACGCCGGACGCTCGGGCGCAACCGCGGGAGATCGGCATGGCCTCCGCATGACGGCGGAACGGACCTGGGACGAAGAGTGCGACGTGCTCGTGGCCGGTTCCGGCGGAGGCGCGCTCACGGGTGCCTACACCGCGGCCCGCGAGGGGCTCTCGGTCATCGTCGTCGAGGCGACGGACCGGTTCGGCGGCACGACCGCCTACTCCGGCGGTGGCCTGTGGTTCCCGTGCAACGCGGTGCTCCGGCGGGCCGGTGACACGGACACCCTCGAGGACGCCAGGACCTACTACCGGGCCGTCGTGGGTGACCGTACGCCGCGGGACCTGCAGGACGCGTTCCTCGACAACGGCGCCCCGCTCGTCGACTACCTCGAGAGCGATGCTGACTTCGCCTTCATGGTCTACCCGTGGCCCGACTACTTCGGGTCCGCGCCGAAGGCGAGCGCCACCGGGCGGCACATCATGCCGATGCCGCTGAAGCCCGAGCAGCTCGGTTCGCTCCGCGACCTGCTGCGGCCACCCCTGGGCACCGACCGCGCCGGGCGGCCGTTGCCCGACCTCGTCCACGGAGGCCAGGCGCTCATCGGCCGGTTCCTGCTGGCGCTCTCGAAACGCGCGTCCGCCGAACTGCGGACCGAGGCGACCTGCGACGGGCTCGTCCGTGAGGGCGACACGGTCGTTGGCGCCGTGGTCTCCGGGCACGGCCGCCGGTACCGGATCCGGACCCGGCGCGGTGTGCTCGTGGCCTCCGGCGGGTTCGAGCGGAACGTGGAGATGCGAGCGCGCTACGGGGTCCCCGGCCACGTCAGGGACGCGATGGGCCCGGCCGGGAACCTCGGCCGGGCGATCCAGGCCGGGATCGACGTGGGCGCCGCCACCGACCTGATGCCGGAGGCGTGGTGGTCGCCCGGCATCACCCATCCGGACGGCAGGTCGACCTTCTCCCTGTGGTTCACCGGCGGGATCTTCGTCGACGACCAGGGGGAGCGGTTCGTCAACGAGTCCTGGGCCTACGACCGGATCGGCCGGGTGGTCATCGACCGGATGAACGAGGGCCGGCTGACCCTGCCGTTCTGGATGGTCTACGACGACCGCGAGGGCGTACGCCCGCCGGTCCGCTCGACCAGCGTGCCGCTGGGGGAGACCCGGGACTACGAGGCGGCGGGCCTGTGGATCAGCGCCGGCACGCTCGGCGAGCTCGCGAGCAGGATCGGGGTACCCGCGGAGAAGCTGTCCGCGACCGTCGCGAGGTTCAACATGTTCGCCGCGACCGGCGAGGACGAGGACTTCCGCCGCGGCGACGAACCCTACGACCGGTCGTTCTCCGACGGTTCGCCGCTGGTCCCGATCGAGCGGGGCCCCTTCCACGCCGTCGCGTTCGGGATCTCCGACCTCGGCACCAAGGGCGGCCTGCGCACCGACGCGAACGCCCGGGTGCTCGACACCTCCGGCCAGGTGATCAAGGGCCTGTACGCGGCGGGGAACTCCATGGCGGCCGTCAGCGGCACGGTGTATCCGGGCGGCGGCAACCCGATCGGGTCGTGCATGGTCTTCAGTCACCTGGCGGCGCTGGACATGGCCGCGGGAGGACCGGACCGGGCGACGGCCACGACCCGTTCCAGCAAGCCCGAGGTGATGTGACGCTATGGGAAAGCTCGACGGAAAGGTCGCCCTGGTCACGGGCGGGGCCCGGGGCATGGGGGCCTCCCACGTGCGGACGTTCCTGGCCGAAGGCGCGAAGGTCGTCTTCGGCGACGTCCTGGAGGACGAGGGCCGGACGCTGGGTAAGGAGCTCGGTGACGGCTGCCGCTTCGTCCCGCACGACGTGACCACGGAGGCGGGCTGGGCCACGATCCTCGAGTGCACGACGTCCACGTTCGGCGGGCTCGACATCCTGGTCAACAACGCCGGCATCCTCGCCTTCCAGCCCGTCGCCGACATGACCGTGGACGACTTCCGCAGATTCCTGGAGGTCAACCTCGTCTCCCAGTGGCTCGGGATCAAGCACGCGAGCCAGGTGATGGGCGAAGGCGGCTCGATCATCAACATCTCCTCGGTCAACGGCCTGGTCGGAGGCGCCGGGATGACCGGTTACAGCGCCAGCAAGTTCGGCGTCCGCGGCCTGACCAAGTCCGCCGCACTCGAACTGGGGCCGAGGAAGATCCGGGTGAACTCCGTACATCCCGGCGGTGTGGCGACGCCCCTGGTGGGGCTGACGGCCGACGACACCGGGGAGCACACCCGCGGGCCGATGTCGCGGCAGCCCATACCGCGGTTCGCCCGGCCGCAGGAGATCAGCAACATGGTGCTGTTCCTCGCCAGTGACGACTCGAGCTACTGCACCGGCGCCGAGTTCGTGATCGACGGAGGGATGACGGCCGGAGCCGGCTTCTGAGCCCGAGAGGGCTACATCAGGGTGTCGTTGTCGAGGAGGCTGAGGATCCGTTCCATCATCCCGTCCGACCACACCGTCGAGGGCATGTCGTCGGGCGATGTCTCCGGGAACAGCCGGAGGGAGATGCGGTTGGCGACGTCGAGCACCAGCGGCGCGTAGCGTTCGAGCGGGTCGGTGTTGCTCTCGCCGCACAGCGAGATCCCGGCCACGACGCCCTCCGGCCCCCGGACCGCCGCCCCGACGCACGAGATCCCCAGCACGTACTCGTCGCGTTCGAAGGCCAGTCCGTGCCGGGCCCGGATGCGCCGCAGCTCCTGGTGCATCACCACCAGGTTGGTGATCGTGTTGTGGGTACGGGCCTTCATGCCTCCGTCGAAGAGGGTGTCGGCCTCCTCGGGCGGCAGCCAGGCGAGCATCGCCTTGCCCAGGCTGACGGCATGGGCCGGGGCACGCCCGCCGACCCGCGAGGGCAGTGCCGGCGCGGCCGGACCACCGATCCTGTCGAGGTAGACGACGTCGGCGAAGTCCAGGATTCCCAGGTGGACGACCTTGCCGGTCCTGGCGTGGAGCTCCTCGAGAAGGGGCACGGCGGCCGCACGGATCTCCCCGTGGTTGCTCACCGAGCCCCCGAGCTGGAGCGCGCGCTGCCCCAGCGCGTAGCCGTCCTGGGTGTGCCGCAGCCAGCCCAGGCGTACGAGCTGTTCGAGGATCCGGTGAGAGGTCGACCGCGGCAGCCCGGTGCAGGTGGCGATCTCGTCCAGGCGCAGCCGCGCGGAACGGTCGCCGAACGCCTCCATGATCAGCGTCATCCGCTCGATCATCGACGGTGGGGCACCGGCCCCTCCCGAACTCTCCTGCGTCATCCGGGTGCACCTCCAGTCAACGTGACGCCCGCCCTCAGACCAGGATGAGGCTGTCGTCGACGCCGAGACCATAGGCCCAGCGGCCGTATAGGGACATTCCCTCTTCGACGTCGTTGACCACGTGTGCCGCCCCGGTGTGCACGCCGCGCCAGGCGCGCTCGATCGGGTTGTCGTTCTGCACTCCGTGACCACCGGCGGCCTTGAGTAGCAGGTCGACCGCCTCGACCGCCCGCTCCGTGCCACGGACCTGGTCGCGCCGCGTGCGCAGCCGGAGCTCGACCGGGATCCGTTCGTTGCGGAGCGCGTGGTCGATGAGCTCACGCAGGTTGCGCTCCAGCTGGAGGACGGACGCGTCGATCTCGCCCGCTCCGCGCGCCACCGCGACCGGCGCGGAACCGTCTCCGGACCACGTACGGCCGCCGTGGCTGAGCTTGCTCCGGCGGCGCATTCGCGTCAGGTGGTAGTCGTAGGCGCCCTCGGCCGCGCCCAGCAGCGGCGCGGTGAGGGCCGTGCTGTGGATGGACGCGAACGGCACCCGGTAGAGCGCCGGGGCGTCGGGGCCGCGCTGGACCTTGGAGACGCGCCGGCGGCCGGCGGCGCCGAAGATCCGGTGGGACGGGACGAAAGCGTCCCTGACGAGGACGTCCTTGCCGCCGGCACCACGAAGCCCGACCACGTTCCAGCCGTCCTTGAGCACGTAGTCCGACCGGGGCACCACGGCCGCCGTGTAGTCGACGGGATCGCCGCTCGGGCCGATCATCAGGGTCCCGAGCACGATCCACTCGCAGTGCAGGGCGCCCGGCGCGGAACGCCACGCACCGCTCAACCGGTAGCCGCCCTCGGCCGGGACCAGCCGGCCCGTCGGCGCGTACGAGGAGGTCACCAGCACGTTCTGGTCGGTGCTCCAGACGTCGTCGCAGGTCTGGGGCTCGAGCATCGCCACGTGCCACGGCGTGATGCCGAGCAGAGAGGCGACCCAGCCGGTGGACGGGCACGCGGACGCGAGCAGGCGTACGGCCGTGAAGAAGTCGAGCGGGTCGCTCTCGCTCCCGCCGTATCGCGTCGGCCGGAACATGGCGAAGAAGCCGGCTTCGACGAGCGCGGCCACCGTCTCCTCCGGGATCGCGCGCTCCGCCTCCGTACGGGTCGCACGCTCACGGATGATGGGCAACAGCTCACGAACGGATTCGAGAACGTCGCTGGCCACTCTGCAGTCCTAGGGATCGTCGGTCGGCGGGCACCTTCGCCCCTCGGGCGGGGAGCCTCAGCGTAGTCCCGCCTGGTGGACACGTCGACGCGGATGATCACCACCGGCTCGCTCCGTACGCCGCCGGGGGTCTCGCTCATCGGGATGCCCGCCTCCTCCCCGTGCGGCGGGTGGTTACGTGGCAGCACCATGAGCGAGCGGAGCGAGCGAATCGAAAGGCACAGCCTCCTGGTCACACCTCCGACGCAGGAGGGCCCATGACTGAACAGTGGGATCACGAGGTCGACTTTCTCGTCGTGGGCAGCGGGGGTGGGGGCATGGCCGCCGCCCTGGCCGGCGCGGATCTGGGACTCGACACTCTGGTCATCGAGAAGGGCCGGAACTTCGGCGGTACGACCGGGATCTCGGGCGGCGGCATCTGGGTGCCCGGCAACCCGACCCTGAGGCGCCGGGGACTGGACGACGACCGGGAGACGATCCGTACCTATCTGGGGCTGCTCACCGAGGGCAGGGTTCCCGCGGCGAGGATCGACGCCTTCGTCGACAACGGCCCCGCGGCCATGGAGTTCCTCGAGCAGAGTCCCTGGATGAGGTTCTTCTGGGTGAAGGGCTACGCCGACTACCATCCCGAGGTCGAGGGGGGAAGCGCCCGAGGACGTTCGATCGAGGCCAGGCCCTTCGACACCCGCAAGCTGGGAGAGGACGAGAGATTCCTCCGGCCGAACGGCATGCAGGGCCCGCTGGGCCTCTGGGTGACGGCCAAGGACTACCACGACCTGGCGATGGCGAAGCGGACCTGGCGGGGCCGATGGGCCACGGTCGTCGCGGCGTGGCGGGTCTCCTCGAACCTCGTCCGGCGCCGGCACATGGCGACGACCGGGCGCGCGCTCGTCGCGCGGTTGCGGCTGGCGCTGAAGGACGCGGGCGTCCCGCTGTGGCTGGAGACGCCGATGGCCGAGCTCGTCGTCGGCGACAACGGAACGGTCGGCGGCGTCGTGGCCGAACGGGACGGGCGTCCGCTGCGGATCGGCGCCCGCCGCGGCGTGCTGCTGGCGACCGGCGGGTTCGACCACAACGCCGAGATGCGCGGGCGGTACCTGCCCGAGGGCGGCCGGGCCGACAACAGCGGCGGTGCGCCGGAGAACACCGGCCAGGGGATCGTGGCCGGCCGGCAGGCGGGCGCGGCGACCGATCTCATGGACGACGCGTGGTGGATGCCGTCGGTGCGGCATCCCGTGGGAGCCATGATCCCGCTGGTGTCGGAGCGCTCGATCCCGCGCTCGGTGATCGTCTCGGGCCGTACCGGGGAGCGGTTCACCAACGAGGCGGCGCCCTACGTCAACTTCGTGCACGACCAGCTCGAGGGCGGGCACGTGCCGGTCTGGTTCGTGATGGACGCCAAGGCACGTGCGCGCTATCCCTTCGCCCAGGTGCTGCCCGGAGCCGAGTTCGCCAAGTCCTTCTACGACGCGGGCACGGTGCACACGGCCGGCACGCTCGCCGAGCTCGCCGGCCGGATCGGGGTCCCCGCCGACGCGCTGACGGCGACCGTCGAACGCTTCAACGGATTCGCCCGCAGTGGCAAGGACACCGACTTCGGCCGTGGCGACAGTGCCTACGACCGGTACTACGGCGACCCCACGCTGCCGAACCCCACGCTGGACGTGATCGAGGAGGGCCCGTTCCACGCGATCCGGGTGGAGGCCGGGGACCTGGGCACCAAGGGCGGTCTGGTGTGCGACGAGAACTCCCGTGTGCTGCGCCCGGACGGCTCGGTCATCGAGGGGCTGTACGCGACCGGCAACACCTCCGCCTCGGTCATGGGCAACGAGTACCCGGGGCCCGGCGGCACGATCGGCCCCTCCATCGTGTTCGGCTACATCGCGGCCCGGCACGTCGCCCAGCGGGCCGGGGCGCCGGCCGGGAGCGTCGGCGCCTCCGGGCCGGCCGCCTAGGCACGTCGGGAGGCCACGATTCGACAGCGCTCTTACCGCCTCCAGGTCGTCGAGGTCGTGCGTGAGACCCCGGACGCCCACTCGATCGTGCTCGAGCCGGCCGAGGCCGACGCCGGCCACTTCACGTACCGGCCCGGCCAGTTCCTCACCTTCAACATCCCCACCGACCGCGAGGGCGGCGCGGCCCGTTGCTACTCGCTGTCGAGCTCCCCGCTCCTCGGCGAGCGGCTGAAGGTCACGGTCAAGCGGACCGCGGACGGCTACGGCTCGAACTGGATCTGCGACCACCTGCGCGAGGGCGACGCGATCGAGGCGCTGCGGCCCTCGGGCACGTTCACGCCCCGCACGCTGGACGCCGACTTCCTGCTCTTCGCCGGCGGAAGCGGGATCACGCCGCTGATGTCGATCCTCAAGTCCGCCCTGCACGCGGGACGGGGGCACGTCACGCTGGTGTACGCCAACCGCGACGAGCAGTCGGTGATCTTCCGCGACGAGCTCCTCGCCCTGGAGAAGCAGTACGCCGGCCGGCTGCACGTCGTGCACCTGCTGGAGTCCGTGCAGGGAATCCCGCGCGCGGAGACGCTGACGGAGCTGGCTCGTCCGTACACCGCGCGGGACGTCTTCGTCTGCGGGCCGACACCGTTCATGGACACGGTCACCGGCGGCGTCGCCGCGCTCGGCGTGCCGGGCGGCCGGGTCCGCTGCGAGAGGTTCCTGTCCCTGGCCGACGACCCGTTCGCGGACTCGGCCGTGGTGCTGGAGGCGGGCGGCGAGGCCGGGACCGTCGAGGTCGAGCTGGACGGCGGGACGACCACCCTGGCCTGGCCGAAGGGGAACAAGCTGCTCGACGTCCTGCTCGACGCCGGGCTGGACGCGCCGTTCTCCTGCCGCGAGGGCAAGTGCAGCGCCTGCGCGTGCGTCCTGCTCGAGGGCGAGGTCGAGATGGCGCACAACGAGGTGCTGGACAAGGA
>DASQPY010000670.1:0-5267 GCA_035643735.1 Actinoallomurus sp.
TCACCCGGCCCGCCGACTGGGAGGCCGCCGTGGACATCGTGACGTCCGCCTTCGGCGAACTCGGCGTCCTGGTCAACAACGCCGGCATCCTCCGGCACCGGCTGATCGAGGACATGCCGCTCGAGGAGTTCGCCAGGATCATCGAGGTGAACCTCATCGGGCAGTGGCTCGGCGTGAAGTCGGTCATCGGCCCGATGAAGGCGGCCGGCGGCGGCTCCATCGTCAACGTCTCCTCCACCGAGGGGTTCATCGGCGCCTCCGGGCTCGCCGCCTACAGCGCCAGCAAGTTCGGCGTACGGGGACTGACGAAGGCGGCTGCGCGCGAGCTCGGCGAGTACGGCATTCGCGTCAACTCGATCCATCCGGGCGCCATCCTCACTCCGATGATCACGGATCCCGACCTGGTCACCGCCAAGGCCGACAGCGCGGACGCGTTCCTGCGCGCGCTGCCGCTGGGGCGCATGGGCGAGGCCGGGGAGGTCCCTGGGATCGTCGTGTACCTCGCCTCGGACGAGTCCAGCTACTGCACCGGTGGAGAGTTCGTCGTCGACGGCGGCATGCTCACCGGTGCCGGGTACTGACCGGGTCACCATCCGGACCCGGGCCCCAGCAGGCCGCAGGAGACCTGGCGAGGCGATCGCCCCGGCACGACCCCGCCGCGTCGGGAGGCGTCACCCGGAATCCGAACCGCCCCTTTTGGCCGGATCCGGGGGACGCCTCCCTCCAAGCTGGCCCGATCCCGTAGGGGTCATCGCCAGAAGCCTTGGGCGCGGGCAGCATAACATCGGATTCAACGGTCGTTTACGACTATTTGCGCAACACCAATGGCCGGCGCGTAGAGCAAGATGGGACATGGACGGAGAGGAGCCCCGTGGCCGACCATCGGATGACGGCAACGTCATACCTCGTGCTCGGGCTGCTCGCCGACGCCCCTGCCACGAGCTATGAGCTCAAGCGCAGAGTCGCCCTGACCATCGGCAACTTCTGGGAGTTCGCGCACTCACAGCTCTACGACGAGCCGGTACGCCTGGCGGCGGCGGGGCTGGTCGACACCAGCATCGAGAGCGGTGGCCGGCGCCGGCGCACGTACTCCATCACCGACGCAGGCCGGGGCGAGCTGGCCGGCTGGCTCGCCGAACCCACCCCGGGCCGTACGGACGTACGCGATCCCGGTCTGCTCAAGCTCTTCTTCGCCAAGCACGCCCGGCCCGCCGACGTCCGCGCCATCGCGGCGGACCAGCACCGTGCCCATCGTGACCGCGCCGACGAGTACGAACGCACGCACCAGCTGCTGGCCGGCGCCGCCGACCGCTGGCAGATGAAGTCCCTGGAGCTCGGCATCCGCTACGAGCGCACGGTCGAAGGCTTCTGGGCCGATCTGCTCAAAGAACTCCCCGACGGGTAAGAGGCCGCGCGGACCCTGAGGCGCTCAGCCTCCCGTCTCACGCGAGTCGCCGGCGACCGCGGTGTCGACCAGCGTCTCCGGCATCCACGGTCCCGGCTGCGTACAGGTGCACAGCCCGTAGATGGTGATCAAGTGGGCTCGTAGCACGGTGTACTCCTCCGGGCTCCGCGCCGGGCGGACCCGGTTGCAGGTCAGGCACAGCAACGTCTTCTCCCCCCTGCTGCGACCCGCCACCGGGACGCCCCTCTCCCTGAGGCTCCCCGGCGGCGGGCGCTGGCGCGGCGCGCCGGATCCGTCCCCTCAAACGGCTCCGGGCGGACCGCCATCGAGCGGCTACATCCGGGCGTCAGAGTTCGTCACCCACCGTGCCGCAGTACGCACGCTAGGCGACGCGAGGTTGCAAACACGTTGCACGCATCCAATAGCAGTACGTGATAAATCGCTGGTGAAGGTTTTACGTATTGGGTTGCACCGACGGCCGTCGGCACGGATGCTCAAGACACGAACGCCCCCATGGAGACACCTTGACGCGGAGCAGCCAGGCAGAGAAAGCGATCGCCGACTGTGATCGCCGGCCCCCTGTCATCGGCACCGGTGCCAGCAACCGGCTCATGGTCGCCGACTCGTGGCGGCGCTCGCTGGCCGCGGGCGTCGACCCCGACTTACCGTCGGCCCCGCTCGTCTTCGACGCGGACGCGCTCGCCGGTTTCCGCGAGTGCCATCCGCTCGACCGTCATCTGCCCATGCTGCGCGAGACGCTCCGAGGCGTGGCCGACGCCTCCGCCCATCTCATGGTGGTCACCGACGCCGAGGGACACGTGCTGTGGAGCGAGGGCCCGCGTGCCGTACGCCGCCGCGCGGACCGCGTCGGCTTGGCCGAGGGCTTCCGCTGGGCCGAGGAGTCGGTCGGCACCAACGGCATGGGCACCGCGCTGAGCGTTGGCGGGCCCGTCCACATCCAGGCCACCGAGCACCTCATACGCGTGCTGCACGCCTGGTCGTGCGTTGCCGCACCGATCACCGACCCCGACACGGGCAAGGTGATCGGCTGCGTCGACATCACCGGCGCCAAGAACTCCATGCACCCGGCCGTCATCGCCCTCGTCCAGGCCGCGGCCCGGCTCACCGAGGCACAGCTCACGCTGGAGATGCACCGCCGCGACGAGCACCTGCGCGCCCGCTACTTCCGCCACCTGCACGGCGACGCCAGCGTGCTGGTGACGGCGACCGGACGCATCCTGGCGGCCGACCCGGACGGCTGGCGCGACGGCCGGGTCGCGGTGCCGGAGGCGGGACACCGGGTGACGCTGCCCGACGGCAGGACGGCCGTGGCCGAGGTCCTCGGCCAGGCGTTCGTCCTGCGCGCGGTCGAGGACGAGCGTTCCTCGCTGATGCTGCGGCTGCTGGGCCACCAGCAGCCGCACGCGTTCCTGGACGGACGGCGCATCCCGCTGTCGCTGCGGCACGCGGAGCTGCTCGCCCTGATGGCTCTGCACCCGAGCGGGCTGACCTGCGAGCAGTCCTCGTTCCACCTCTACGGCGACGAGGGCAACCCGGTCACCGTACGCGCGGAGATCCATCGGCTGCGCGCCCAGCTCGGCGACGTCGTTCGCGCCAAGCCGTACCGCCTCGACTGTGACGTCGACGCCGACTTCCTGACCGTGCGCCGGCTGCTCGGCGCCGGCAACGTCACCGCCGCCGTGCGCCTGTATCCCGGGCCACTGCTGCCACGCTCGGAGTCGGCGGCCATCCAGAGTGAGCGCGACGACCTCAACGCGCAGCTACGCCGCCAGCTCCTGCACCACGGGGACATCGACGCCCTGTGGGCCTATGCCCAGACCGGCGAGGACGACCTGGAGATCCTCGGCCGGCTGATGGCGGTGCTTCCACCCGGCGACCCCCGGCGCGTGGCGGCGCAGTTGCGCGAGCACCGTGTCATGTCGGACGGCTAGGGCTAGGGACGCGGTTCTTCGACCATGTCGTCGAACTCGCCGTCCTTGACCCCGAGAATGAAGGCTTCCCATTCGTTCGGGGTGTAGTAGAGCGCGTCGCCGTCAGGCTTGCTGGAGTCACGCATGACGACCATGCGGTCGGCATGCTTGTGCTTGATCGGCACGTCCTTGCCGTCGACGAACAGGATCTCGACGGACCCGGATTGCTCACTCATGCGGGCCTCTTCTGCTCAGGGGAAGACGGGCGGCCCCGTCCCGCAGGTCGCCCCAGGACCAGGCTATAGTCCACGCGCCCGCCGCGCCGCCCGAACGCCACGCCATGCGTGCGTGGTTCGATCCCCTAGATTTACCCGTGAGTAACCCACGGGAGGACAGCATGATCGATCTACGACGCGAGGGCGACGTCCACGTCCTGCGGCTCGACAACGGGGAGAACCGCTTCACCCCCGACCTGCTGGACGGGCTCTCGGCGGCGCTCGACGAGGTGACGAAGGCCGCCGGACCGAGGGCGCTGGTGATGACCGGCACCGGCAAGTTCTTCTCGGCGGGTCTCGAACTGGACCGTGTCATCGGCGACGGCGACGGACTGGGCCCGTACATCGACCGGGTTCACGGGCTGTTCGCCCGGCTGCTGACGCTGCCGATGCCCACGGTCGCGGCGCTCAACGGGCACATCGTCGCCGCGGGCGCGATGTTGAGCCTCACCTGCGACTACCGGGTGATGCGCGCCGACCGGGGCTACTTCATGCTGCCCGAGGTCGACCTGGGACTGCCCTTCACACCGGGGATGAGCGCCGTGATCCAGAGCCGGCTGCCGAAGGCGACCGCGCACGAGGCCATGGTCACCGGCCGCCGGTACGGCGGCGAGGAGGCCGTCTCGGCGGGCATCGTGCACCAGGCGGCGGCCGAGCCGGATGTCGTGCCCGCGGCGATCGCCCTCGCCGAGCCCCTGGCGGCCAAGGACGGTGCCACGATCGCGAGGATCCGGACCGGGATGTACAAGCCGGTCCTCGACGCACTGAGGGTGCCCTTTACGAACTAATTCGGACCCTGTCATTTCCTCTCATACCAGCAGCGCCAGCAGGTGCTCGCTCCTGCCGGAGAACTCAAAGTCCACGACCCGGACCCGTGACCCGTCCCACAGGAAGTTGGCCAGGTTGCCGTCCCCAGAGCCGAAGACCGGCGGGAGCTCGGCGGCGAAGACCTCGTCCAGCCGGGGCCGGCCGACCCAGTCGGTGGCCGCGCGGAACGCCTTCGCCACCAGGGGGTCGGTGAGGGACGGAGGCCGTCTCGCGCACCAGGCCCGGAGGTTGCGGAGGGCATCCCGCGGATGCAGAAGGCGGGACGGCAGACCGAGGAGGACCTCCGGTGGGATCGCCCGCTGGAGGGTCTCGACGGCCTCGGCCAGCGCGGCGGTCTGCTCGGCCGTCACGGGCGCGGCGAGAGGGACGCCGTCCAGTCGTGACATCGCGATGGCCGGCGGATCGGCGTCCAGGTCGGCGCGCAGCGGCTCCGGCGCGAGCCCGGGGGCGTACTCGGCGAGCAGGGTGAGCGCGCGCCATTCACGCCCGTGCCGGTCCTGGTCTCGCGACCGGAACCGCTTGACCACCGCCGCGGGGCCGGGCTGGACCGCATGGGTGTTCGTCCGGCCGGCCATCGCCTGCTCCCATCGCCGCCGGTCCGGCCGCGGTCACGGCCGGACCGGCGCCGACACTACCGCCCGCTCACCCGGATGGTCACGGTCGCGGTACGGGTGACGGCGGGGAGCTTCGTCGTGTCGATGACCAGGTACTCGCCGTCGTCCTGGGTGCCGTTCGGCAGCGTCTTGACGTGCAGCGGGAACGGCGGCACTTCCGACGTGACACCGTCGACGCCGAAGTCGTTGTCGTTGCTGACCACGATGGTGCGCC
>DASQPY010000671.1:0-5946 GCA_035643735.1 Actinoallomurus sp.
AAGCCGCCCACCGCGAAGAACACGAGCCGCGCGCCCGGCCCGGTGAGCGGCACCACGGCGAAACCGGCCGCGTTCACCAGCACGGTCAGCCACATGAGCCGGGCCTGCCCGAACACCGCCGCCAGCGGGCGGGTCGCGAACACCGCGGCGAGTGCGCCGGTCAGACCGGCGGTGCTGAGCAATCCGATCACCGCCGGCGACAGGTGCACCACCCGTACCAGGAAGACCACGATGATCGCGGTGTAGACCGCCTGGGCCAGGCAGAAGGTCGCGGTGCCGCCCGCGATCGCGCGCAGGATCGGGTCGCCCGAGACCAGCCGCAGGCCCGCGCGGATCTCCTCGCGCATCCGCGCGGAGCCCTCGCGCGGCGGAGGCTGCTCGGGTCGGCGGATCGAACGGAGCCACAGCGCCGACCACAGGTAGCTCGCCGCGTCCACCAGGACACCACCGGCTCCGGTGAACCACTGCACGAGGTAGCCGGCCGGCACCGGCGCCGCGACCGCCGCCACCGAGCTGTTGCCCTGCAACCGCGCGTTCCCCTCGATGAGACGCGACCGCTCGATCAGCCTGGGCAGGTACGTCTGGTGCGCCACGTCGAAGAAGACGGTCAGCACGCCGGCGACGAACACGACCAGGTACAGCTGCCCGATGCTGAGGACTCCCAACGCGGCGGCGAGCGGCACCGAACCGAGCGCGACCGCACGGCCGAGGTCGGCGACCACCAGGACCGGCCGGCAGCGCATCCGATCGCACCACGCTCCCACCTGCAGGCCGATCAGCAGGTACGCGACGGTCTGGAACGCGCGGAGCAGGGAGACCTCGAACGCGCTCGCGTGCAGTGTCGAGACCGCCAGCAGCGGCACCGCCAGGAAGCTCACGCGGGTGCCCAGCTGGCTGATCAGGTCCGCCGCCCACAGGTGCCGGAAGTCCCGCTGCCGCAGCAGGCCGCCGCCGTTCTCGCCCGATGACCCATCCGATGCCCCATCAGCCACCCGACGAATCATGCAGATCGGCCGCGAATTTCGCAACTGGCCTTGCGCCTGGACGGCTCAACTTACTTGACTGCTGTTGGCCCGGGAGGAATGCGGCACCGGCCGCCGGCGCTCACCCAGGTGGCGACGGGACGCACCGCGCGACCGGCCCCGCGCGGCCAGGGACGGCCCGCGACAGGAGGGTCTGCGGCGGTACAGGGGAACACAGCAAAACCACAGGGTTGGACCAAGGCCGGGGCGGGAATCTTGTGACGGTATCCAGCGTTCCTTTACTACGAGAACGCAAGCCGTCTGGGAGGCACGTCACGATGGCCGAGCGCGCACTTCGCGGCACCCGACTCGGAGCCACGAGCTACGAGAATGATCGCAATACCGACCTGGCACCCCGTCAGGAGGTCATGTACGACTGCCCGAAGGGCCACCGGTTCACCGTCATCCTTGCCGCTGAGGCAGAGGTGCCGATGACCTGGGAATGCCGGAGCTGCGGCGCCACGGCCCTCATGGTGGATGGTGAGATGCCGCAGTCCAAGAAGGGCAAACCACCGCGTACCCACTGGGACATGCTCATGGAACGCCGCTCGATCGAAGACCTGGAGGAGGTCCTCGCCGAGCGTCTGGCCGTGCTCCGAGCCCAGCGCAGGAAGACCGCGTAACCGAACAACGCCTTTGACGGGCCGTGCCGCCAGCTCCTCGGCGGCACGGCCCGTCGGCGTTCTCACACCAGGGCGCGCCTGACAGATCGCGTCATCCATCTCAGCCGGTCTCCCCGCGATCCGTGCGAGCCGGCCGTAGGGGAACGCCGGTGGCGGTGCGTCTGCGTCCGCCGTCGAGACCGGACCGGCGACCTGGGGTGAACGCGTCTGGGCGGTTCGGATGGCCGGCAGCCGGGGGGATCACCGGCGCATCGGGGGACTTGGGCTTGGGACTCGTCGCGTTCGAGCCAGTGCCGGGTCGCCCGGGTGGCGTGTTCGATGAGCTCGCGGGTCTGTGCGAAGTCGATGGGCAGTACGTCGACCGGGCAGAGCGGTGGGATCAGATGCAGGCGTGTGCGGTGCTCGTTGTGAGCGATCGACGCTGCGATGCGTTGCTCGCTGAGCAGGTTGTATCCATGTACGGCCATGGCGATCGCGGTCGGTGGCGGGGCGGGCAGGTCGCAGGAGAAGCCCGGGGTGAGCAGGTAGACCTCATCGGCTCCCTGGTCGACCGCGTAGTCGAGTGTCGTCTGGTCGGCGACGCCCCCGTCCATCAGTGCCCGGCCGTCGATGGTGACGGTGGGATAGAGCCCGGGTATCGCGGCGCTGGCCAGCAGGGCCGGTATGACAGGCCCGCGCGTGAGGACCACGGACCGTCCGCCGCGTGCGTCGGCGGTCAGGACCGCCAGCGGGATCCGGGCGTCCTCGAGGTCGTCGATCGGCAGCGCGCGATCGAGGAACCGGCGCAACGCGTCGTTGTCGAACAGGTGGTCACGGTGGCCGAGCATCGCCCCGGCGAACGTGCGCGGACGGAACGGGAAGGTGTAGTTCGCCGCCCCGAGCGCCTGCCAGGCGCCGCGCAGGGGATGGAGGGGCAGGTTACGGGTGAGGCCGTGTAGCGCCTGCGGCCTGCTCAGCGGATACACGTCGTGGCCGCTCACCGACAGCCAGAGCGACACGAGCTCCTCGGCGCCGTCCGCGTCCGGCCGGGCGGCGTAGTAGGCCGCGTTGAGGGCGCCGACCGATGCGCCCACGACCAGGTCGGCGCTCACCCCATGGGCCGTGAGGGCACGCAGCATGCCGACCTGGGCCGCCCCCAGACTGCCGCCTCCCCACAGCACGAACGCCGTCGTCACATCCGCCATCTCATTTCACCTGCTTCACCGATGTCGTCGTCATCCGGCTTTGGCCGGCCACCGCTTCTCCACCGGTTTCTCCAGAGGTATTATATCGCTAGGCGATAGATGTTTATATCGTGCAACGATACGAGCGTTGTCGATCATGCGACGGGAGGCAGTCATGACTTTCCGAACCACCGGCGCCGAAGCCCATCCGGATCTCGCGGAACTGCGCCACCGTTACGAACTCGCCGCCGAGAAGCCCACCACCGGAGCGCTGGACGGACTGACCATGCTCAGCGGCCTGTACCTGGCGCTGTCGCCGTGGATCATCGGTCTCGGGCGCTTCCCGGGCACCGGCGACCTTCGGGTGAACAACCTGATCACCGGCCTGGCCGTGGCCGTGATGGCGGTGGGTCTGGCGTCCGCCTTCGGCCGTACGCACGGCGTGGCGTGGACCGTCCCGCTCCTCGGCGTGTGGACGATCATCTCGCCGTGGGTGGTGTCCGGCGCCCAACCCAAGGGCGGCACCATCCTCAGCAACATCATCGTCGGCGCACTCATCTTCTTGCTGGGCGTCGGAGCCATGGCGGTTCCGATGCGACGCCGATGATCAGTTCCGGTTCGGCGAGGCGCCGCGCGACGACGCCCGGTGTCTCGCCCCGACGGCCGCCTCTGACCACGGAAGAGCCGGATGCGATGACACCGTTCACCTTCAAGGCCCTGGTCACGCTCGATGACGGCGAACTGCCGGCCGGCCGCTTCGCCGGCAGCGTCGTGCTGCGCGGTCACTGCGCCGGCCCACCCGTACGCACGATGATGTTCACCGCGCGGATCGTCGCCGACGACGACGAGCCCCTGCGTCCGGGCGACCGCCGCCGGGTGGTGACGATCACCGTCACCGACGACCGCGCCGCGCAGTTCTTCTCACCGGGGCGGCATTTCGAAGTGCTGACCGGACATGAGGTCGGCCGCGGCACGGTCTCGCGGCGTCTCGTCACACTCGGCGCGCTGGCCGACCGGCGTCACACCACGGCGCCCGACCGTTCAGCGCGCGAGCACAGGGGTCCCGAGTTCGCCGAGATGCTCCAGCGCGGCCGCGAGGTGGTCCAACGCGGGCGCGAGTTCGCGTAGCTCGATGAGGTGCTGGCGCGTCAGCGCCAGCAGCGTCCTGTCCCCGCCCGCCCGCATCCGGACACGGATCACGCGCGCGTCGTCCTCGTCGCGGCAGCGGGCGACCAGCCCCGCCTCCACGGCGCGGTCGATCAGCTCGACGGTGCTGTGGTGACGCAACTGCAGGTAGTCCGCCAGCTCACCGACCGTCGGGCCACGCTCGTCGGTGTGACCCTTGACCGCCAGCAGTAGCTGGTGCTGCCGCGAGGTCAGCCCGGCCTCCTTCGCCTGCCGCTCACTCCACACCAGAAAGCGCCGCAACCTCGAGCGAAACTCCAGCAGCGCCGCGAAATCCTGCTGGCTCAATTCCTCCATACAAATCTCTCCAGCTCGCACCACACTTCCCCGGATACATCGTACAGCGATACTCCGAGACGCCGTCAGTGGTCGTATCCCAGGCTGAAAAGGTCTGCCGGCTTTGCCGGCACCCCCACGGCCGGCTTGGAGACGCCCAAGGCGCGGGGCCTGCCGCTCGTGAGGCGATGCCCGTCGCGTCAGGGCGCGGGCTCAGCGCGGACCGCCCTCGCGATCCTCCTCGATCACCTCGCCGCGTACGACCCGCACGTCCGGTCCCCGCGTGCCTGAGGCGCTCTGAGCGTCCGGACGTACCGGCCCCCTGGGCATGCCGCCCAGTCCCTCGAACGTCGCGGTGCGGCTCTGCATGACGCGCACGCGGCGTGCGACGTAGGCCGACAGCAGCCACCGCAGGGCCGGCCGCGTGAACGGCAGCACGAACAGGAAGCCCAGGATGTCGGTGACGAACCCCGGCGTCAGCAGCAGCACACCGCCGATGAGGACCAGCGCGGCGTCGGCCAGCTCGCGGTCGGGCAGGCCGCCCTTCTGGAAGGTGCCGGTCAGCGCGCGCCAGGCCCGGCGGCCCTCGCGGCGCACGATCCACGCGCCGAGGACGCTCTCGGCGATCAGCAGCGCCACCGTGGGCCAGGCGCCGATGAGGTGACCGACCTGGAGGATCACATAGATCTCAACGATCGGTACCAGGAGGAACGCGACGAGCAACGCGACCGGCAGCATGGCTCCATTGTGACGTGCCGCGCGCTCGCTTTGGGCCGGTCACCGCCACGCTGACGGCATAATCCCGGGACCCCGGTAAGCGGGTTCGTGGCCCTGGCGTCCCCCTGGCCTCTCGCGTGAGTGGCGGAAATCGTCATGGGCATGTCCTTGCCGCCATCATGAGGGCACGGCCACGATGGGCGGGTGACCAGCCGGAACATCGTCTTCGCCGTCTTCCCGGGCTTTCAGATCCTGGATCTGACCGGGCCGCACGCGCGGCCGGGCTGCTCGAGGGGCGGCGGGCGGGTCGCCCACTGGTCGCGCTGCGGCGGGCCGGCCGAGCGGTACCCGGAGGCGACGGTCCACGCCGACCCGATCTTCGTCCGCGACGGCGAGATCTGGACCTCGGCCGGGGTCACCGCGGGCATGGACCTCGCCCTGGCCATGGTCGAGGACGACCACGGGCCCGAGGTCTCCGGCACCATCGCGCGCCGGCCGGTTTGGACTCGGTGGCGCGCGACTGCGGCTTCGGCACCGTCGAGACCCTGCACCGCAGCTTCAAACGGACCCTGAGCGTCACGCCGGGCGAGTACCGCAGACACTTCTCCGCACACACCCCCAGCCGTCTGAAGCCTCTGACGGCGACAGGCACCACGAAAGGACACGCCCATGCGGGTCGTCATTCCGATCTTCGAGGGAATCACCGCGCTCGACGCCGTCGGCCCGTACGAGATCCTGCGCATGCTGCCGGAGTCCGACGTGGTCTTCGCCGCAGCCGCACCCGGCCCGTACGCCGACGGCGACGGCGCGCTCTCTCTCGTCGCGACGGCCGCCCTCCAGGACGGCGAAGGACCACCTGGCGGCCCGTAGCGGCTGAGCGGGGGCCTCAGTCGCCGGGACGGCCGGTGATGCGGCCCAGGCGGTGCTCCACGCCCCACTGCGTGAGCTTCAGGAACGCCT
>DASQPY010000672.1:0-7427 GCA_035643735.1 Actinoallomurus sp.
TGCCACCGGGGGGCGCTGTTGCTGCAAATGATCAATCTCATGCGCTGTCCATCCTCTGGTCTCCGCCGGACTCGCGGCGGGATCGATGCTCCTGCAGGCCGATGAGGTCGTCCGCGACGGCGTCCGGCACCTCATCGTCGAAACGGGCCACCCGGCCGTAGCGGACGGCGAGCAGGCTGGACACCGCCATCACCAGGCCGAAGACGAGGCCACGGCGTCCGGGCGCCGGTCCCACTCCCGATACGTCAACCGGTCGCCGTCGGCGACCTGGAGCGCCACCTGGTCGGGGTCGGCCGCGGCCCGCGCCGGGACAGTGCCGGACCCGGCCGCACGCGTGTGCGTCCCGGACTCGGACACGTGAGCACCGTTCCATCAAGACGCCGGTGAACTTCGGCTGATCGATCCGAGTCGGACATGCTCCGCGCCCGGAAAGGGCGGCGTGAGGAGTCGCTGGAAGCCCGCCTGCCGGATCCGGTGGTCAGCCGAAGGATGCCGTCGACCCGGAGCAGGAGGTGCTCCTGGCCGACTCGGTGGGGCTGTCGCTGCAGGCGGTGCTGATGCCGCGGCCGTGGCCGGGCATGCCAGGGCCTTCCGGCGCACGGTCACCGCCGTGGTCGCGACCGAGGCGGCCACCCGCCTGGCGGGCACGGCCGACGCGGTGCCGACGAGATCTGGGACGAGGCCGCAGACCACTACTCCGAGTCCGAGCTCGCCGCGCCGCTGATGACGATCGCCACCATCAACCTGTGGAACCGGTTGAACGCCACCACCCGGCAGATCGCGGGCGCGGCACGGTAAACAGCTCGCCGACCTGGCAGCGGACGACGGTGCCCCGCGCACACGCTGTGCACGGGGCATGTCGTCGCAGCTAAGAGCTCTGGTCCTGCTGGGCGCGGTGCCGGTCCTCGCCACCGTCGTAGTCGGTGTAGGTGTAGGGGTTCGGGATGCGTTCGGCGGTGGGAAGCTCCGGGGTGAGGCTCTCCTGCCAGGCGTCCTCGCCCATGGTGGAGCGCGCGTACTCCACGGTCCGGCCGACGGCCTCCTTGGCCGCGGTCAGGTCTCCGCCGACGAGCCGGTGGTCGTGCTTGACCACGCGGCCGTTCACGAGCACGGTGTGCACGTCGCCGCGACCGGCCTGGTAGACGACGCTGCCGTACGGGTGCAGCAGGGGGTACATCGCCGGGGAGTCGTCGTTCTTGATGAGGACGAGGTCGGCCTTCTTGCCCGGGTTGAGACTGCCGATCAGTGCGTCCAGGCCCAGCACCTTCGCGCCGCCGATCGTGGCCCAGCGGACGACCTCCTCGGCGCGCAGATGGTTGTGCACGACGGTCTCGCCGCGCGCGTGGGCCTCCAGGTGCTCACGCGAGCGATCGGCGGACAGGGTCGCGCGCATCGCGGAGAACAGGTCGGCGCTCCACCAGACGCTGGTGTCCATCGACAACGACACCGGAATGCCGTGCCGGCGGATCTCCCAGGTGGGCGGATAGCCCTGGCCGGCGCTCTGCTCGCTCTCCGTCGAGACCGACACCGCTCCGCCGGTCGCGGCGATGCGCTGGTAGGAGTCCTGGCTGAGGGTGGCGGCGTGGACGTAGGTGACGTCCGGCGTCATGAAGCCGTTCTCCCACATCAGCGCGATGCTCTGGTCGTTGGTGGCGCCCCAGACACCGGCATGGGTGGTGACCCGCAGCCCCAGCTCGCGCGCGGCCTCGAACGCCGCCTTCTCCGGGAACTCCGGGTCGGCGGTGACGTCGAAGGCGAGCTGCAGGCCGACCTTGCCACCGGCGGAGTCGAAGCCGCCTGCGAAACGGCGGAACTCCGGGCTGTTCGTCCACTCCCAGGGGGCGCCGAGGAGGTTCCCGTACGCGAGGACGAAGCGGCCGGGCGACGAGCGCAGGGCGTCGGCGGCGGCTTCGCCGTGCTCGATCGTCTGCAGCCCGTGCGACCAGTCGAGCGTGGTCGTGACGCCGGAGTCGACCGCCTCGATGGCCGACAGCACGTTCCCGGCGTGGACGTCCTCGGGGCGGAAGATCTTTCCCCAGGTCAGGTAGTAGAAGACGAAGTACTGGCTCAGCGTCCAGTCCGCGCCGAGGCCGCGCAGCGCCGTCTGCCACATGTGCCGGTGCGTGTCCACCATGCCGGGCATCACGATGCCGCCGGACGCGTCGACCTCGACGGCACCCTCGGGTACCTCAAGGTCGCGCCCCACCGCGGCGATGGTCTCGCCGATGACCAGGACGTCCCCGCCGTCGATGATGCCGGCCTCGTCCATCGTGAGCACGGTCGCGTCGCGGAACACGACCGGGCGGCCGTCGTCGATCGCGGCGATCTGGTCTGGGTTCATGTCAGCCCCGCCTTCAGGTGGAGATGTCGGGATAGGGGAGGCTGAAGTGCGCGAGCTTGGCGGCGTAGTCCAGCTGCATGCCCAGCGGCTCGCTGAAGTCGCGTTCGAACATCGCGATCCACAGCGTCAGGGTGAGGAAGCAGTGCGCGCCCATCGCGAACAGGGCCACGTGGTCGTGCGTACGGAGCGCCTGCCGCTCGTCGTCGGTGAAGGCCAGCCAGGTCGTACGCTCGCCGCTCGGCAGGTTGAGGATCTCGCCGGCCTTCTCGGCCTCCCACCAGGCGACGGTCCCGGCGGGATCGTCCCGATAGCGCTCGACCAGCTCGGGGTCGCGGTCGATCGAGTACAGAAACTTGTTCACCAGGTACTTGCTCATGAGCTCACCCCGTTCGGATACCAGGTGAAGTAGGCCTCCATGGTGTGGAACAGGTCGAGGCTGTCGGCGTAGTCCGCCTTCTTCCCCTCGGCGATGCCCATCATCAGCATGAAGTCCATGAAGCCGTGCGTGGCGTTGCCCGGAGCGTGCAGGCTGTCGAGGGTGACCTCGGCCAGGCAGCCCTCGAGGTCGCCGGTGGCGATCCACTCGACCGCCTTCGCGTCGAACTCCGGGTCGGGCCCGTGCGGGCCGAACTGCCGCGGCCCGCCCAGCTCCAGCGACAGGTGCCCGGTGCCGATCACCGCGACGCGCAGGTCGCTCGGCCAGGCGTCGATGAGCTCGCGGATCGTGCGGCCGAGCCGCACGAAGCGTTCCGGGCGCGGCAGCGGCGGGGCGAAGATGTTGGTGTAGATCGGCACGATCGGCAGGTCGTTCTGCGGCCGTACCGTGAAGATCGGGCACGTGATGGAGTGGTCCACCCGCAGCTCGTTGCTGAACGCCAGGTCGAAGCCTCGGTCGATGCCCTCGCGCAGGAGGTAACCCGACAGCTCCTCATGCCCCTTGAGCAGGAGCTTGGGGAGGCCGAACTCGCGTTCTTCGTTGTAGTAGTTCGCGTCGTAGAAGGGCGCCTTGCCGATCAGGAACTGCGGCATGTTGTCCAGCCACAGCTGGTGAAAGTGGTCCGAACCGACCATCACCAGCACATCCGGGCGTGCGCGTGTCAGCGTCTCCCGGTAGGCCTCGACCTTGCGGACCCACTCCGCGGCGAACGGCGGCGCCTCTTCGGCGGGCAGCCGGCTCGTGCGGTAGTAGAACGGATGGTGCGTCGTAGCCAGAATCGCGACGAGCTCGGCCATCGATCCTTCCTCCTCACGCGGCTCATCCACAAGGCGGACATTCGTCCGGTGAGCGGCGTACCGGAACGATGTCCCCTGGAACCGAACCGTGTCAAGGGGCCCCGGCGGGCTCTCGCCGCTCCCGCGCGGCCGGTCGGCCGCTGTGCGACCATGCTTCGAGTGTGCACCTCGTCCCCCGTGAGGTGCCGGCCCCAGGGAGGCCCGTGATGGCAGGACGCGGCACAGGCCCCGACTTCGTCGAGGCGCTCGCGCGCGGACTGGACGTCCTGTCCTGTTTCGACGCGCGGCATCCGCGGATGACGCTGACCGAGGTCGCCGCCGCGGCCGGCCTGGCGCGCCCGACCGCGCGCCGGCTGCTGCTCACGCTGCGGGAGCTGGGCTACGTGCGCACCGACGGGAACCTGTTCACCCTCACGCCCCAGGTGCTGCGCCTCGGCACGTCGTACGTGAGCGCGCTCGGGCTGTGGGACATCGCCCGGCCGCACCTGGAGGACCTCGTCACGCGGACCGGCGAGTCGTCCTCGATGTCCCAGCTCGACGGGTCGGACATCGTCTACGTGGCCCGCGTCTCCGTACCCAAGATCATCACGCTGCGGGTCGAGATCGGCACGCGGTTCCCCGCACTGTCGACCTCACAGGGCAAGGTCCTGCTGGGGGCGCTCGACCCCGAATCACTGCACCGCGTGCTCGCGGAGCCGAGCCGGTCGGGTCTGCCGCCGTTCCTGCCCCGCGACGCCGCGAGGATCGAGGAGGAGCTGCTCGCGGTACGGGCGCGCGGATGGGCACTCGCGGACGAGGAGCTCGCGCCGGGCATCCGTTCGGTGGCGGCCCCGGTGCGCGACGGGACCGGGACGGTACGCGCCGCGATGAACGTCACGGTGCACGCGGCGGAGACCAGCGTCGACGTGCTGGTCGGCGAGCATCTGCCGCGGCTGCTGCGCACGGCGGGGGACGTCTCGGCCGAGTGGGCGCTGTGGCAGTCACGGCCGCACGCCGAGGTCGCCGCGGACCGGACCGCCGGGTAGCGGGCGTTTGACAGATAACGCCCGGCACGGCGACAGTTACGGACACTCGTCCGTATAGCGGTTGGGAGCCTGTCATGCCCGCACTCGGATCCGGAAACCCCGGTCCGCTGTCCGGCCTCGTGGTCGCCGACTTCTCCCGGGTGCTGGCCGGCCCGTACTGCACGATGCTGCTCGCCGACCTGGGCGCCGAAGTGATCAAGGTGGAGAGCCCGGCCGGGGACGACACCCGGCAGTGGGTACCGCCCCGGCGCGGTGACATGGGCACCTACTTCCTCGCGGTGAACCGCAACAAGCGCTCCATCGCGCTCGACCTGGCCGACGAGGCGGACGCCGAGGTGGCGCACGCGCTGTCGGCTCGCAGCGATGTGTTCATCCACAACTTCAAGCCGGGCGGCCTGAGGAGGTTCGGCCTCGACTACGAGGCGGTGGCCTCCCGCAACCCCGGCGTCGTCTACTGCTCGATCAGCGGGTTCGGCTCGGCCGGGGGCGCGTCACTGCCCGGCTACGACCTGCTCGTCCAGGGCATGTCCGGGCTCATGAGCCTCACCGGCAGCCCCGAGGGGTCGCCGTACCGGTCCGGCATCTCCGTCTTCGACGTCATGACCGGGCTGCACTCGGCGCTGGGCATCCTCGCGGCGCTCCACCACCGTGACGTCAGCGGCGAAGGCCAGCACATCGAGACCAACCTGCTGTCCACCGCCCTCTCGACGATGGTCAACCAGGTGTCGGCCTACATCGCCGGCGACGTGGTCCCCCACCGGATGGGCAACGCGCACCTGAGCCTCTTCCCGTACGAACCGCTGCCGACCGGCGACGGGGACCTCATCGTGGTCGCGGGCAACGACGGGCAGTTCCGGCGGCTGTGCGCGGCGCTGGAGGTGCCCGGTCTGGCGGACGACTCGCGGTTCGCGACGGTGGAGGGACGCAACGAGAACCGCGAGCAGCTGCGGCCCCTGCTGCTGGAGCGCCTGGCGACGCGGTCCGCCCAGGAGTGGTTCGAGGTGCTGTCCGCGGCGGGCATCCCGTGCGGGCCGATCAACGACGTACGCGGCGGTGTGGAGCTCGCCGAGCGGCTCGGCCTCGAACCGGTCGTGCCGGCCGGCGACGTGCCGACCGTACGCAACCCGGTCCGCATGTCCGCCACGCCGCCACGCTACGACCTGCCGCCGCCGGCCCTGGACGCCCACGGCGACGAGATACGCGCGTGGCTGGGGCTCACCGGCGACGACGGCGCCACGACCGACTCCCCGAAAGGACCTACCGCGTGACCACGCCCGCGTTCCCCACCTCGCTCGGCACCTCGACGCCGACCACCATCACGCTGCTCGGCCAGGACCTGGCGGCCGACCTGATGGGGAAGGTGAGCTTCGGCGAGCTGGCGTACTGGCTCATCACCCTGCGCCGCCCGACGCCCCAGCAGTCGCGGCTCTTCGAGACGGTGCTGCTCGGCCTGGCCGACCACGGCTTCACCCCGACCGCTATCGCCGCCCGCCTGACGTACCTGAGCGCGCCGGACGCGATCCAGGGCGCGGTGGCGGCCGGCCTTCTCGGCGGTGGTTCCCGCTACCTGGGCGTGACCGAGGACACGGGCCGCTTCCTCGCGGACGTCCTGGCCTCGGCCGGGCCGCTGCCGTCCGACGAGGCGGGCTGGGACGCCCTGGCCACGCGCGCCGTGACCGAGCGGAAGGCCGCCGGCGGTTTCGTACCGGGGCTCGGCCATCCGGTGCACAAAGAGGGCGACCCCCGTACGCCGGTCATCATCCGCGTCGCACGGGAGGAGTCGCTGTACGGCCCGCACCTGGCGCTGTTCGAGGCGATCGGCCGGGTCCATCCGGCGGTCCTCGGCCGCACCCTTCCCCTCAACGGCGCGGGCGTCAGCGGCGCCGCCCTCGCCGACCTCGGCCTGCCGATCGAACTGCTCCGCGGCGCCGCGCTCCTCGCGCGCTGCGCCGGGCTGCTCGGCCACATCGCCGAAGAGATCCGCCGGCCGTTGGCCGACACGGTCTACCGCACCGTCGACCGCAACGCGGAGTACGTTCCTCCGTCGGACTAGGGCCCGTATCGGGTCGTGATCAATGAGCACCGCAGCTTCCGGGGCGGGTGCCCCGTCGGGGGTACGGGGCCCGGCGATCTGCGGCTGTGCCGTGTGGGCGCGAGTGACCGGAAGCGATGCCGCAGGCAGGCAGTGGGCCCCAGGACGCCGGCTGCGTGCCCGCCGGGACGGTGCGTCAGACCATGGCGAAACGGTCCACCAGCAGTTCCACCCTCCGCTTGGTGTCCTCCGGCGGCAGCCGCCCCGCCCGGGTCAGGGTGGCCAGCCCGTGCAGGGCCGCCCAGAACACCTCGGTGAATAGTGCCGGGTGGACGCCGTCCCCGGCGACCTCGCCGAGGCTTTCCAGCAGGGCGGCGAAGGCGTCCTTCAGCGGCTCCGGGGTGTCCTCGTGCGCGAACGCCAGGCCGCCGTCGAGCTGGAACATGGCGTCGTAGACCGCCGGGTTGCGCTCGGCGAAGTCGAGGTAGGCGCGGGCGAGGGCGGTGACCCGGGCGCGCGGGCCGTCCGCGGCGGAGGCCGCGGCCCGCAGCGCCGCAGCCATCTCGGCGGCACCCTCGAGGGCGACGGCGCCGATGATCTCGCGCTTGCCGCGGAAATGGCTGTAGAGGACGGGCTGGCTGTATTCGATGCGCTCGGCGAGCCGGCGGGTGGTGACCGCGTCCCAGCCCTGCTGCTCGGCGAGTTCGCGGGCCGTCGCCACGATGAGGCGCTCGCGGTCCGCCCGTTCGCGCTGCTTGCGGTCCTGTACCGACATGGTTCGATCCTAGCACCGCTA
>DASQPY010000673.1:0-7123 GCA_035643735.1 Actinoallomurus sp.
ATGGCGACCCGCGCGAAGAGCCTCGGTGGCGACTTCAGCACCCGGCCCGCAGACGGTCGCGGGACGCTGCTCGAATGGCGGGTCCCGCTCCAGGCCTGATCCCGGCGCGGCGCGCGATAACGCTGCGGATGCCCCCCGCGACCAGCACCACCACGCCGCTGGACTCGTCGAAGCCGTCCATCTCGGCCAGCAACTGGTTGAGGGTCTGCTCGCGCTCCTCGCTTCCGCCGAAGGATCCGGCGCCCCGGCGTTCACCGATGGCGTCGATCTCGTCGATGAAAATGATCGACGGTGCCCGCTTCCGAGCATCCTCGAACAGGTCACGGACGCGTGAGGCGCCGACACCGACGAACATCTCGACGAATGCCGAGCCGGTCACGGACAGGAAGGGCACCTCGGCCTCACCGGCCACGGCACGGGCGATGAGCGTCTTCCCGGTGCCCGGCGGACCGACCATGATCACCCCTTTGGGACCCGTGGCACCGGCTGCGGCGTACCTGTCCGGGGCGCGCAGGAAGTCGACCACCTCGCCGACCTCCTGCTTGACGCCCTCGTAGCCGGCGACGTCGGCGAAGCGCGTCGTCGGCCGTTCCGCCTCGATGATCTTGGCTTGGGAACGTCCGAAGGCGTTCGCGCCGCCCATCATGGAGGTCGGTCCTCGCCGGCCGATCCACAGAAAGAACGCCACGATCAGGACCAGCGGCAGGACGCCGGCCAGCTGCGAGGCTGCGGGGGATCCGGACCGCCTCGCTGTGATCTTGACGCCCCTGGCCTGAAGCTGCTGGGTTATCACGGAGTTGTTCAACACCGTCGGCAGCCGGCTGGTGAAGCTCTTACCGTCGGACAGCGTTCCTCGTACGCCACCGTGGTCATCGACCGTGACGGCGCGGACCTGACCGGCCGACACCTTCGCGACGAAGTCGCTGTAGGTGAGTGAGCGTGTGTCTTGACCCTCCGTCGTCATGAGGGGCACCGCGATCAGCATGACCACGATGCTCATCGGGAGCAGCCACAGCCACCATTTGGGCATCGGCGGTCGGGACGGCTGCGGTGGTGGGTCATGAGGTGGTCCAGGCTTGGCGGAACCCGACATGTGCCGTATCGGGAGGTGGAGGGGGGCGATCACGACGGGTTCCTTCCGATCATGCATGGCGGTCATGGTGGTCTTCACGCTCGTCACGTCCTCTGGGTGATACAAGGCTCTGGACGCGCGCCAGGGATCCGTACGCTCCAACCTGGCCCCCTGGAGCGTCCGGGTCATGGGGCGAAGGTCCCGCCATCGAGTGACCTCGGCCCGCGCGATCCACGCCCTTCCGCTACGCACGTCGTGCAGGCCGCCGCCCGGCACTTTCCTGGTCGCTGGTCCCGTCGGCCCGGGGACCTTGGTCTCTGCCATCCGACCGGCGTCCGATGGTGCGGTTGAGGCCGGAACCAGGAGGGATCATGACCACACCACCGGCCGATGAGATCACCGCTCTTCTCATCGATGCCGCGTCATGGGCGCCATCGGTGCATAACACCCAGCCGTGGTGGTTCGGCGTACGCGGATCGAGGCTCACCGTGCACGCCGACGCGGACCGGCGGCTCGACGTGGCCGACCCAGACGGCCGCGAGATGCTCATCAGCTGCGGCGCCGCGCTCTTCACGATCCGACTGGCCGCGCGGCACCTCGGCTGCACGGCCGAGGTACGGCTCTGGCCCGACCCGGAACGCCCGATGATGCTCGCCGACATCGACATCGCGCGGCAGCGACCCGCCACGGCCGATGAGGATCGAATGTTCGATCAGATCAAGCGCCGCCGCAGTCACCGTGGTGGGTTCGGCAGGGACAAGCCCTCGGTCGGCCTGTTGTCCAAGCTGTCCATTGAAGCCCGGCACGAGGGGGCGTCGCTGCGGATCGTCGCGGATCCACGGGCGAGGCGGGCGATGGCGGCGCTGTCGGAGGCCGCTGAGGAGACACAGCGGCTCGACATCGAGTACACGATCGAACTGGCCCGCTGGGCGCCGGCGCCCGGTAACCGGCGGCGTGATGGTATCCACCCCAGCGCGTATCCCCGCGAGCCCGAGCACACCGACCCGGCCTTCGCGGCACGCGACTTCGCGCGCGGGCAGGGCTGGGGCCGCCGCGACGACGGCGTGTCCCGCGGTGCGACCGGTGTGGTTGCGCTGCTGATGACGCATGGCGACGCCCCTGCGGACTGGCTCACGGCCGGTATGGCACTGCAACGGGTCCTGCTGTGTGCCGCGGAGGCGAACGTGTCGGCGGCCTTCCACACTCAGGCGCTCGAACTTCCCGAGCTCAGGGACTTCATCCGGACCAGATTCTGTGGAAGCGCCCACCCGCAGATGCTCATGCGACTCGGCCACACCGAAGGCCGGTCCGGTGGCAGCGTCCGCAGGCCGGACGCGGATATCGCGAGGGAAGAGGCGTGAACACCCGAGCTCCCCGCCGCCTATGACACCGACGTCGGTGAGCACGGCCTGCGGCTGTCCACCGGACAGCGGCAGCGGATCGCGCTCGCCCGCGCCTTCCTGCGCGACGCGCCGCTCCTGCTGCTCGACGAGCCCACCGCCCAACTCGACGGCCAAGCCGCCCGTACGGTCCGCGACGCGGTCGAACGGCTCATGGCCGGGCGAGCGGTCGTCCTGGTCACCCACGAGGCGGTCATGGCGTTGCCGGCCGCCGCGGTACAGCGCGGCCAGACCTGCGCCGCGGCACGCAGGATCACCGGGATCCTCGACGAGCCTGATCCGATGCCCGAACTTGCGCACCCCGCTCCCGCACCTGAGACGCCGGTGACGGTCCGGTCGCAGGGTGCCCGCCTCCGCTACGAACCGGACGGCCCTTCGGCGTTCGATGGCGTGGACCTCGACCTCACCCCTGGCGGCGTGTCGCGCTCGTCGGACTCAGCGGCGCGGGCAAGAGCACTCTTGCCGCCGTACTGCTGCGATTCCGCGACCTCGATGACGGCACCGCCACGCTGAACAGGGTTGGAACTCGCGGCCCACGCCCCCGTCGACGTGCACGTGGTGATGGGCGGTGTGCCGCAGGACCCGCACATCTTCGCCACCACCATCAAGGAGAACCTCCGGCTCGCCCGACCCGGCGCGTCCGAAAGAGACCTGCGGGCCGCCGCGGGAAGGGCGCCGACCTGCTCGCAGTCACCCGTGGGCGCACGACCCTGCTGATCACACATGACCTGGAAGCTCTCGACCAGGATGACGAGACCATCGTCCTCGACCACGGCAGGGGCATCCAACGTGGCACGCACCAGGACCTTCTCGAGCGCGACGGTCGTTACCGCGCGCTGTACGAAGCGGCCCGCTGATGGACGAGGACGCGTACAGAGGTCCCGGGGGCCACGGGACCTTGGCCACTGCCGCGTGGCGCGCATCTGGCGGAGTCTTGCCTTGCAGAGCAGGCGGTACCGAAGGAGGAGCGCATGCACACCGTGAAGGACATCATGACCACCGGGGTCGTGGCAGTGGAAGAGAAGACGCCGTTCAAGGACATCGTCGACGTCATGCATCGTCAGCACGTCAGCACCGTGCCCGTACTGGACTCCACGGGCCAGGTACGCGGAGTCGTCTCCAAGAGCGACCTGCTGCTCAAGGAGGCCGACCCGGACGCCGGCGAGGAGTTCCACGTCGTCCCGGAACGGAGGCGCGAACAGCACAAGGCGGCAGGCACCGTCGCCGCGGACGTCATGACGGCGCCCGCGGTCACCGTGCCCGCCTCGGCCACGGTCGAGCAGGCCGCACAGTACATGTGCCGCCACAAGATCGGCCGGCTCCCGGTGTGCGACGCGCTGACCGGACACCTCATCGGGATCGTCGGCCGCGCGGACGTGCTGGCGGTCTACCGCCGGCCGGATGCCGAGATCCACCGGGACGTGGTCGGTCAGGTCATCAAGCGTGACTTCGCGATGAATCCGGCGCGATTCGATGTCACCGTGACGGACGGGCGTGTCACCGTGAAGGGCACGGCAGAGCACCGCTCGCAGATACCGCTGCTGATGCACGCCATCCGCCATGTCGAGGGCGTCGTCTCTGCCCAGGACCACCTGGGGTACGACACCGACGACGAGTTCATCCCCTTTCACCAGTACTACTGACAGCGACAGCACGTCCCGCCCGGCCCATGCCCGGCGGGACGCGGTCGCGGTTCCTGATGCCCTCCTCTCGATGAGAGGTGAGCATGCGCTCTGCGGCAAATGAGTGCGTCGAATTACATCAGTGATGGACGCCTTGGGTTGGCTCACGGCCGGGGTCGTCGTGTTCGCTGGAGGATCATGATGAGTACGCCCTCGCCGACCGTGATCGACTCGGTCAGCTTCCACACCGACTTGTCCGAGGTCTCCCCGAATAGGCGCCTCCCGGTGCCGAGGAGGACCGGGAACGTCATGAGGTGGAGCTCGTCGACGAGGTCGTGCTCGAGCAGTGCCTGCACGAGCTGGATGCTGCCGGCTACCGAGATGTCGCCCTCCACCTCGTCCTTGAGCCGGGTCACCTCCTCGACCAGGACGCCGGAGAGCACGCGGGTGTTGTTCCACTCGGGGCCGGTGAGCATGCTCGAGACGACGTACTTCGGCATCCCGTTGTACTTGTCGGCGAGCTCGCCCTCGTACTGTGGCCAGGCCGCAGCGAATCTCTCGTAGGTCCGGCGCCCGAGGAGCAACGCCTCGGCGCCGAGCGCCTCGTCGACCTTGAACTGCTCACCCTCCTCGCCGCGGTCGAACTCAAAGCTCCAGTTCGGATACTTGAAGTCCTCCCCGCCGGGCGCCTGCGCGACGCCGTCGAGCGAGATGAACTCGGTGACCACGATCCTTCCCATGTCTTCACCCTCCTCGACTCTCTAGTGGTGGGCGAAGTCGCGCAGCTGGGCGGCGAGCACGCTGGCGGGGGCGCTGTGCTGCTCACCCTCGACGGCTCGTAGGGTCGCGGACGGCAGCAGCTCGGCGAGCGCCTGGGCACCGGTGACGATGAACGGGTACGTCCCGGTGCCGTGCATCACGAGCGTGGGCGCGGTGACGGCGGTCCAGCGATCACAGGGCAGCGGGGCGCCCGACATCGTGGTCCCCATGATCCGGCCGTCGTAGGCGATCGTCGGCGCGACGGCCTCCATGATCGGCCAGAACTCGCTCTGCCGGATGCCATCGACGGCCTCGGCGGGCAGGCCGACCGCGGCGGTCATGAACAGCTCCGCGGCATCCCCAGGGCGACCGCCGGCCACGGCGGCGTCGAGACGCTCCACATAGTCCGCCGGCAACGGCGGGCGACTGTCGTCGACGACGAACGGCGGCTCGAACAACGCGAGACGCCTGATCGGCAGACCGGCCGCCGCGGCGTCCAGCGCCAGGACCGCGCCGGACGACCAGCCGAACACCGTCGCCGGCGCGCCCGCGACCTCAATGAGCGCGGCGAGGTCCTCGATCTCGCGCTCCACGGCGTACGGCGCGGTGTCGGTGCTCTCGCCGCGTCCGCGCCGGTCGTAGGCGTAGGTCCGGAACTCCCCGCTCAGCAGCCGTCCGACCTCCTCGTTCGTCGGGTTGATGGCGGGATAGGCGGTCGCGCCGTCGATGATGATGAGCGGCTCGCCCTCACCCCACGCGGTGAACGCGATCACGGTGCCATCGGCGGACACGGCGGCCGCGCTGATGTTCTCGGTCATCTGGATTGCCCCTACTGGTGACGATGCGGGACCTGTCCCGCGGCGGCGCAGTGCCGCATCGCAGTCAGGCTAGGAATCGGCGCCGGTGCCGGTCTTGTACAGAAGCGACAGGGGCCGCTCGGCCGCATCCCGTCGGCACAGGTCGGTCGCGGTCCGGCCGATGAAGCGCGTCAGCGAGCGGGCGAGGTGCGGCTGGTCGTAGTAGCCGAGCCGGTTGACGACCTCAAGCGATGCGGCGCCCTCGCCGAGCAGGATCGCGGCCTGCCGGGCGCGTTCGATCTGCCGGATGCCGCCCTGCGTGAGCCCGGTCGCCGCGGCGACGCGGCGCTGCACCGATCTCGTCCCGACCTCCGGTATCCCGCCGGCCACGACCTCGTCGACGAGCGGGTCGCGTACGACGACACCCTCCCGCACAAGCCGGACCACGAACTGCTCCGCACTCTCGAAACCGGGGACGAGCCACTCCTCACCGCCCAGCACGAACCTCGTCGCGGTCACGTGCGGGCTCTCCCAGGCGGAGTCGACGAGGCGCGCGGGAGGCAGGTGCGGCATCGAGGTGCCGTGCGCGAACGTGACGCCGAAGGACTCCGACCCGTCGGGCACGTCGACGCTCGAGGCCGTGGTCTCCGGACCCCGCACGGCGGCGTGCACGCGGCCCTCGTGCTCCCAGAACACCAGTTCCCAGTTCGACGTCGCGATCGAGGTCATCCGCGCGATCCCGGACGCACGGCTACGCCACACGCGGTGGACGTAGGGCGAGTCCGACGGCCGGTCCTCGTTCTCCAGCGGCATCTCATCCCCCGATGACTCGTGCGGCCGGCCTCGCACGGCCCCGCGTCACCCGGCCGGCGACAGCAGACCGACCTCCATATTCTGCCGCAACGCGCATCTGTGGCCGGCGGCAGATCCGGCTCTCGCCCACCGCCTAGCATTTCACCGTCGTCGCGACCGACCGACGCGGCTACGGGGCGAGCGGGAGACCGCCCAGAACGCCCGGCCATGGGCACTACCGGCTGCAGGCGATCGCGGCGGCTCGATCCAGGTCGGCCACTTCCTGCCGGAGAAAGCGCTGCGCCACCTGCTGGAGCAACTGACGCATTCTGTCCTGTCGCGATGGTTCCCCGGCCGAACTGATTCGCCGTTGCGGCGTCTCTGGTTTTTTGTTAAGCCCATTCGTCCGTGAGACCACGGGCGAATGGGCCATTAATATATGCGGATGTTTCTGCGGTCAGGGGCGGCCGGTCCAGCGGGGAGCGATGCTGATCCATTCTTGCTCCCAGCCGGCGAACCGTCGTCGGTTCAAGCGACGTTCGATCAGCATGTATGCGACGGCGAGTAGCAAACCAAGCCCTACGACCGAAGCGGCTGCCGCCGCGACTGTGTCGACAACCGTGTGGAGGTGAGGGTTCGGCGGGGGAGCCGGACGGTTCGCCGGGTCGAGCCAGATCGTCC
>DASQPY010000674.1:0-4859 GCA_035643735.1 Actinoallomurus sp.
AGCGGAAGGTCGGCGGTTCGACCCCGCCCCTGCCCACCTCCAAGACCAGCAGAAACGCCCCGAGCGAATACGCTCTTGGCTGAGCGAAGACCCGGCCTCCGTCATGCCACATGTCGGCCGCAAGCTCCCATCCGAGGGTCAGCCCGAAGCCGATCCGCGTCGGGGACAGCCCGACGATCCGCGCGAAGTACAGCGCCGCGGTGACGTAGTACGCCCGTCGCCGACAGAGTTGGTCAGGTGGGCGAGGGCGAGGACCCTCGGCGGCCTGGTGGGCGGGATGATCCGGCCGGACATCGCCTTCAGCTGGTGATCGGCCGGCGGGTGCGGGCCCGCTTCAGCTCGAAGAATCCATCCGTCCCGGCCACCAGCAGTACGCCGTCCCACAGTCTCCCGGCCGCCTCACCGCGCGGGATCGGGCTTACCACCGGCCCGAAGAACGCGACACGCTCCCCGTCGGGGCCGGGGACGTGGATCGCCGGAGTACCGAGATCCTCGCCGACCGGGTCGAGCCCCGCGTGCTGGCTGGCGCGTAGGGCCTCATCGTGGTCCGTGGTGCCGGCGGCGTCGGCCAGCTCGACCGGCAGGCCGACCTCGGCGAGCGCTCCGGCGTACAGATCAGGGCCGATCGGCGCCTTCTCCAGGTGGATGCGGTTGCCGAGTGCGGTGTACAGGTCGCGCAGCACCTCGTTGCCGTACTTCTGCTCGGCCGCGATGGCGACGCGCACCGGTCCCCACGCGTCGCGCAGCCACTCCTCGTACCACTGCTCGAGGCCGGGGCGGCCATCGTTCAGCATCGCCAGGCTCATGACGTGGAAGCGCACCCGCACATCGCGTACCTTCTCGACTTCGAGCAGCCACCGTGAGGCGATCCACGCCCATGGGCACTTCGGGTCGAACCACATGTCAACGGCCGTCACGCCGCCCTCCTCCTGCGCCTCGGAATCTTCCAGGGAACTCACGGTAGGGAGCGGAATGGCCGGTTGTAAGAACCAATTCGGCCGTGACCAATTGGGCCAATGTAGTCTTGCAAAGTGGACTTCCACGTAAGCCTCGCGGGGCGGGGTGACCTGGCCTCGCGCATCTACAAGCAACTGCGCGGCGCGATCCTCGACGGCCGGCTCAGGGGTGGAGAGCGCCTGCCGCCGACCCGCGAACTGGCCCGCCGCCTCGACGTCTCCCGCAACACGGTGGCCGTCGCGTACGAGCGGCTGAGCGCCGAGGGCTTCCTCGTCGCCCGGGTCGGCGCCGGCACCTTCGTCCGCACCGAGCCGATCGAGCGCGTACGCGCCCGCAAGGCGCCCGGGGGCGACGGCGTACGCCCTCGCGAGGTGTGGCGTTCCCTCCCGCTCCCGGCCGGTACCGGGTCGGACACCCCCGCCTACGATTTCCGTCCGGGGATACCCGATGCGGGACTGTTCCCGTTGGAGTCGTGGCGCCGGCTGATCGCCGGCGAGTTCCGGTCCGCGGCCATCCATCCAGCGCGTTACGGCGATCCCTCCGGTCATGCCGGACTGCGTGCGGCGATCGCGCGTTACTTCGGTGTCTCCCGCTCGGTCCGCGCCGACGCCGACGACGTACTCATCACTCACGGCGCCCAGCAGGCGCTCGATCTCATCGGCAGGATCCTGATCGAGCCCGGCGACTGCGTGGCGGTCGAAGAACCGGGCTACGCGCCGGCGCGCCTGCTCTTCCAGTCGCTGGGCGCGCGCGTCACCGGAGTCCCCGTCGATGCCGAGGGGATCGACGTGACCGCCATCCCCCCTACCGCTCGGCTCGTCTACGTGACGCCGTCCCACCAGTTCCCGCTGGGCACGCCGATGTCCCTCGACCGTCGCACGGCCCTGCTCGCGTGGGCCGAACGCCATGGCGCGCTGGTGGTCGAGGACGATTACGACAGTGAGTTCCGATTCGGGGACCGGCCGCTGGAACCACTGCAGAGCCTGGACCGCCACGGTCACGTCGTGTACGTCGGTTCCTTCTCCAAGACCCTGCTGCCGATGCTGCGCCTGGGCTTCCTGGTGGCCCCGGCCTCGCTGCGGCCGGCGCTGCGTGCGGCCAAACAGCTCTCCGACCGGCACGGTGAGCTCCCCACGCAGGCGGCGCTGGCACGGTTCATCGACGAGGGCATGCTGGCACGCCACATTCGCAGGGCGACACGCGACTACAGGGCGCGCCACGAACTGATCGTCGCGTCGCTCCGCCGTGATTTCGCCGACCGGCTCCGCCTGGTGCCCTCTGCCGCCGGCCTACACGTCTGCGCCCGGTTCATCCACGACACCCCGGCCGACGCGGATCAGGTGATCGAACGCGCGCGACACTCCGGTGTCGCGGTCGAGAGCCTCGCCCGCCATTACGGCGACCGACCGCCGGAGCCGGGCCTCGTGGTCGGCTACGGCGCGATCTCGCCGACGCGGATCGGCGAGGGGCTGCGGCTCCTCGCCGCCAGCTGGTGAGACACGGCCCAAGAACGAACAGGACCCGGCTATTACTGCCTGCCGCTGGGCAGGGGCCGGTAACGGGGTGCTTCGCAGATCCACTCCACATTGGCGTGGGGTAGGGCGAGGTAGGCGCAGGCGACCTTGCTGGCCGCGCGGGCGGTGCCGTGGGACAGGCCGAGGCGGCGGTAGACGGCGGGTAGCGCGCATGCGGCCCGGTGCATGTCAGCGGTGCGAGCGGAGATGCGGTCGATTACCAAGGAGATGGCTGCCGCTGCGTCATTCCCAAAGGCTCGTTCAAGCTCGACGACGAGGGCCGGGCCGACTACCTGACCGGGGACGCGGCGGCTACCTGACTTCGGGTGGAGGCCGGATGGCCTCTTACCGTCGGGCACGGCATCGGGGATGCGCCACCGTCGGCTAAGGATCCAAAGGGTCATCGGTGGGTGGGCTTGCCGTAGAGGGAGACTGCGGGCCGGGAAGCTGGACGAGACCGCCCGCCGGTCACGCCGCAGGCGGATGGCCGTCGGGGTGCTCGACGAGACGGGGCAGGAGGAGCAGGGATCAGCCACTTCGGGCGGGAAGGGCAGTAAATGGGGTGCGCGGGCCGCGTCGCGAACGGGATCAACGCGGTGCACCTGTCCCACGTGCGGGAGAAGACGGGCCACACCCTGGCGGGGCGCGGTAGTGGATCCCGGCCGGGATATCGGCGATCCGGTGGGGAAGTTCCAGCTCGTGCGCCTTAGATGCGGTCGAGGGCCGACTGCCGAAGGCGCGGACTTTGGCAGGCCGAGGCAACCCGCCGCACCTGGGGAGCAACCTCACTCGGCAGGCATACCACCCTCGAAGACCTCGACCTTCAGGCGGTCCAGTCTCAAGCGGCTGATCAGCCACTCACCGTTGATCTTCCGGTACTGCTCGTGGTAGTGCCCGTAGCCCCGTAGCCCCTGCGGCAGACCGTCCTTCTCGGGAAAGACGAGGTAGTCGTCCATGCTCCAGATACCGGTGGCGGTCTCGGGACCGGTGATGTCGATCTCGGGCATGAAGCCGCGGTGGACGGTGATCGCGTTCCCGAGAGCACCGCGGGCGGTGCGGACCATCTCGGCGGGATCGTCGACCACCCTCCCATCGATTTCGAGGTGAACGTCTGGTGTGAACAGCGCGCCCCATTCGTTCCACATCTTGAGATCGGCATACCGAAAGTAGCGCGCCTTGAGCTGCTTTATCTCTTCTATGTCGACAAGGCGCCGTAGCGCGTCGTTACTTGTGTCGTTCATCTAGCACTCCTTCAATTTGTATGTGACACGCCTCTGTAGGCCGGCATCTGTAGGCCGGCACATCCGGCGCCCGAACGTCTTGTTGCCACCATTGGCCCCGTCGCGCCGCCTGACGTCAGTGGCGACTCTCAGTCGCTGACGCGGGCGACCACTTTGCCGAGCAACTTGCCAGCGGCCATGTCTTGCAGGCTTTGGCCGATCTGGTCGAAGTCGATGATCGTGGCGGGGATGTCGAAGCGGCCGGCTGACATCAGGTCGAGGACCTCAACGATGTCTTGCTTGGTTCCGCCCCATGATCCGACGAAGTGCACCTGCTGGGAGACGAACAGCATCGACGGAACCGTGAACTCTGCGACTCCGAGCCCGACCAGTACGACGCGGCCGCCGACCTTGACGGACTGGACCGCGCCAAGGATGGTCTCCTGCATGCCGGCGAAGTCGATGATCACGTCAAGTCCGAGGGGTTTGAGGTCGTTGACGTCGGTGAACACCTCTTTGACGCCGAGAGAGAGCGCGTGCGCGTGGACCTTGTCGTTGATCTCGGCCGCGTAGACCTCGGCGCCGGCGAGCAGGGCCAGCCATGCGCCGCCCATGCCAAGACCGCCGAGGCCGACGATGCCCACCTGGGTGCCGCGAGTGACTTCACCAGAGGCGTGCACGGCGTGGTACGCGGTCAACCCTGCGTCGCTGGCCACGGCCGCCTGCTCGAAGCTCACCCCGTCCGGGATCCTGATCAGACCGGCAGCAGGGATGAGGGTGCTGTCGGCGTAGCCGCCGTCGCGTTCGACCCCGGGATAGGGGTGGGCCTGGATCGGGTAGGCGGTGACCCGGTCACCGACCGAAAAGCCGGTGACGCCGGCGCCGACGGCTGAGATGACGCCGGCGTTTTCGTGGCCGAGCACGATCGGCCGGTGGTCCAAGGTGTCGGTGATCGTACCGTTGTAGAATCCGACGTCTGAGTGGCACATTCCTGCTGCGCGCAAGTCCAACCGGACCTCGCCGGGACCCGGCTCGGGCGTTGCAAGCTCAATTCCCACCAGCGGCTTGTTCACCTCGACGAACTGACAGGCCCGCATAGATTGCGGTGGGGTCGCCGTTGCTGATGATGACATCGGGCCCGTTTCGTTCATGGTCGATTCCTTTCGTT
>DASQPY010000675.1:0-9387 GCA_035643735.1 Actinoallomurus sp.
CACAGGTGACGGCCCTCCTCGACGTTGACCTGGAAGAGGTTGCGCAGGTCGTACAGGCTGGGGGCGGTGTGACCGAGCCGCCGTTGCTGCTCGACGCTCGCGGGCTCGGTGTCGCCCTGGATCACGATGAGGCGCTGCAGCGCGGAGCGGTACTCACCGGGCACCTTCTGCCAGACCGGCTCGCCCTTGTGCTCGCCGAACGCGATGCGCCGGTCGGGCCGCGGCTCGGCCAGGAAGACGCCCCAGCGGTACTCGCTCACCGGCACGTGCCCGAAGTGCGCCCAGCCCTCGCGGCCGACGTTCACCGCGGTGCGCAGGTAGACGTCCTCGGTCGGAAGCTCGGGCCCCATCTCGGCCCACCAGTCGCGGAAGCCCGGCTGCCAGGACTCCAGCGCCCGCTGCAACCGCCGATCATCGGCGAGCCCGACGTTGTTCGGAATCTTCTCCTGGTAGTCCGCTGTGCTCATCTACTTCAGACTCTCTTACGGTCGAACGCTGCTCGTTGCCCGGTGCCGTACTTGCTGAGGGCGCCGTCGGGGCCGGACGCGCCGGGGCGGGTGAAGATCCAGTTCTGCCACGCGGACAGTCTGCCGAAGATCTTGGACTCCAGGGTCTCCGGGCCGGCGAACCGGTGGTTGGCCTCCATGCCGGTCAGGGCGTCGGGACTGAGGGACGCCCGCTCCTCCAGCGCGATGCGGATCTCGTCCTCCCAGTCGATGTCGTCGAGCGCGAGCGTGACGAGGCCCAGCTCCTCGGCCTTCTCGGCGTCCAGGCGCCGCCCGCGTACGTCCGGCGGCGGCCCGTCCTCGCCGTGGAAACGCGACGCGAGGCGGCTCAGGCCGTTGCCCATGGGGAAGGCTCCGACGTTGGCCTCGGTGACCACGATCTCGGCACCTTCGAGCAGGTACTGCCGGTCGCACGCGAGGGCGGTCTCCAGCAGCGGGCCGGCGAAACAGCTCCCGGGCTCGATCAGCGCCACCAGGCTGCGGCTCGTGACGTCGAGCCGCTTCAGCGTGCGCTTGTAGTAGTGCCGGATCTCGCCCGTGAGCCAGTCCTTGCCGGCGGTCATGGACTCCTCATGCGCGAGGACGGCGTCGATGTCGCCCACGGTCTTGATCGCCCAGGTGCCGCGTTCCTGCTCGTTGGTGCGCAGCCACAGGATGAGGTCGTCGAGCTCGCGCGTCATGGCGAGGGGCCAGAAGCCGGCGTCGATGACCTCGGGGATGTCACCGCTCTCCGGGCCGTGGATGGTGATGGTCACCAGGTCGGCGTTGTCGCCGTCCAGCTCGGCGGTCACGTGCCGGTACGCGATGCGGTCCTCGGTGATCTCCGGTTCGAGCATCGGGAGGGTGACGCCGCCCTCGCCGGTGCGCATGGACTCGGCGGCCGCCTGCCGGGCCTGCTCGCGTACGGTCTCCTCGAACCTGCTGCGCGGGACGGCCTCGTCCACGAGCTTCCAGTCGACCGCGGTGCGGCCCTTCATTCCCTCGGGCTTGGTCGCGAAGACGTCGGCGCGGTCGCGGCGCACCTTCCGCTTGTCGACCACGCGCGTCAGGCCGCCGGTGCCGGGAAGCACGCCGAGCAGCGGCACCTCCGGCAGCGAGACCGCGGCCGACCGGTCATCGATCAGCAGGATGCGCTCGCAGGCGAGCGCGATCTCGTAGCCGCCGCCGGACGCGGTGCCGTTCACCGCCGCGATGTAGGTCTGGCCGGAGTGCTCGGAGGCGTCCTCGATGCCGCAGCGCGTCTCGTTGGTGAACTTGCAGAAGTTCACCTTCCATGGATGGCTGGAGGCGGCCAGCATGCGGATGTTCGCGCCGGCGCAGAACACCTTGTCGTCGCCGCTCGTGATCACCACCGCGCGTACCTCGGGATGCTCGAACCGCAGCCGCTGCACGGCGTCGTACAGCTCGATGTCGACCCCGAGGTCGTAGGAGTTGAGCTTCAGCTCATAGCCCGGCCGCAGACCGCCCTGCTCGTCGACGTCCATCACCAGCGTGGCGACGTCACCGTCGAACTCCATGCGCCAGTGGCGGTAAAGATCGGGGCGTGTCTGGAACGAGACCGGTGGCTCGGAGCCCGACATGGCATCCTCCTCGCTCGGCTCAAGAGTCATTCTAAACTTCCTTCAACCCACGTCTAGGTTTTGTAGAAAAACAGTGTGGCCGAGATGTCCGGGTCTTTCTTGCCGGGGGGTCGGGGAAGGGTGAAAGTGGTGAGGGGGCGGCCCGTACGCAGCCGTCTCCGCGCGGAGGTTCGCGATGTCCGCCTCGTCCTACCCGGAGGAGCTCGCCCGCCTGATCGCCGTGCTCGACCGGGCCGTCGAAGAACAGCCCGACGCCGACCGGATCGTACGCGTCTGTGCCGCGACGTCCGACATCCCCGTGGGTCTGGCCCGGAAAGCCACGCGGGTGGGGCACGCGTTCGTGCAGCTGGCGTGGCAGTTGGAGGAGCCGGTGGGGATCGCCGAACTCGACGCCTACCGCGTACGGGCGCTGGGGCTGATCCGCCACCACATGTACATGCTGCACGCCTACCTGGATCTCGCGTTCAACAGCACCCTGCGCCGGCGGCGCTCCGACCCGCATGCCGCCGCCTACGGTCTGGACCGCCCCGCGGCGGACCTGCGCGCGCTGCGTCTGGAGGTACGTGCCGCGCAGTACCGCTATGCCCATCCTGCATGAGGCGTTACTGTTCGGTAACCGCGCGTGCGTCGATCGCCACGAGCCCGGTCAGGGCCGTTCGGTGGGTTCGGCGGAGAGGACGGCAGGATGAAATCCGGAGACGTGGCGCCCGACTTCGAGCTTCGCGACGAGAAGGGCGCGCCCCGCACGCTGAGCGGCCTCCTCGCCGACGGCCCGGTGGTGCTGTTCTTCTATCCGGCCGCGATGTCCGTCGGCTGCACCGCGGAGACCTGCCACTTCCGCGACCTGGCCGAGGAGTTCGCCTCGGCCGGCGGACAGCGAGTGGGCATCAGCCCGGACGAGGTCGACAAGCAGCGTGAGTTCACCGGCGCGCACGCGCTGGATTTCCCCCTGCTGTCCGACCCGGACGGCGAGGTGGCCCGCCTCTTCGGAGTCCGCCGCAGGTTCGGCCCGATACTCACCCGCCGCAAGACGTTCGTCATCGACACCGACCGTCGCGTCCTGGACGTGATCTCGAGCGAGGTACGCATGAGCGTGCACGCCGATCGGGCCCTGGAAGTCCTGCGCGCCAGGGCCTGAAACGGCACGTAAAAGTGTCAGTGGTCGAACGTATGATCGAGGCATGGCCGAGAACGTGATGCTGCCGATCCGCACCCGTCCGAGTCTCACCGCCGCCGAGATAGCCGCCCTCGGGCTGTCGCTCGCCCATCTGGGCGCCGGCCCCCAGTCCGCCACCGCCCGCCGCGCACTGCGGCACCTGTTCGATGACATGGAGGCCGAGACCGATGTCGTCGCCACCACGCTCGCCACGCTGACGAGCCCACTCGACGCGGCCACCGCCCGCCGAGCCCGCACGGCCGCCGTCGCCATCACCGCGCGACTCGTCGTCCGCCTCCACTACGCCGACGCACGGGGAGACGTGACGATCCGCGAGGTGGAGCCGGTGACCTGCCTGGTCCACCGGGAGCACTGGTACCTCGTGGCATGGTGCCGCGTGCGCCAGAACATCCGCGCGTTCCGCTTCGACCGGATGCTGGCCGTGGAGGCGACGGAAATCCCCGCCCGTCCCCACCGCGCCGACCGCTTCCTGCCGTTCCAGCCCAGGACGAGAGCGGTGAAGACCCTGACGTCCTAGAGTCACCGGTCCGCCGGCGCGCACCGTGGCGCGCCGGCGAACCGGGGGCGCGCCGGCCGGGTTGACGCTCAGCCGGCACCCGGTGGGCGCACCATGAAGACGTCGATCGGGTCCTCGGCTTCCACGGTCGCGGACCTCGACCGCGCACCATCGCGTAGGACCCGGGGACCGGCAGGATCAGTACCGCTCGATGTAGTGCATCCCGCCCGCCGGCTGGAGGGCTCTCGCCAGGGTCTTGGCCGAGAGCGTGTGGGTCCCGCCGGTCGGCCGCCACGGGTCGTACACGGTGATGGTGCCGTTCGAGGTGCGGTAGCCGTAGGCGACGATCGCGTGCGCGACCTTCCGGCCGTACCCCCTGCCGCTGTTCCAGGGCAGACGCTCCATGTACACCTGAAGGACCGGCGCGCGGTGGAGCGTTCCGACGTCGTACAAGACCTTCGACATCAGGACCTTGGGATGGCCGGATACGTCGGTGACGATGGTGTCGCTGTAGTGCCGCGGGTGGATGTAGTGCTCGATGACGTACGCCGCGTCGTCGCCGGTGGTGCCCCTGACCTTCGTCTTCATCTTCCTGGCCAGCTTGTTCTGGTTCACCTTGATGCCGAAGGTGGCCAAGCTCATCGAGGCCGAGGCGGGCTCGCAGTAGTAGTTCGTCCACTGGTACTGACCCTTGAGCTTCAACCGGTACGCGCCCGGCGGGCCCGCGGAATGCGTGGGGGAGGGCGTCGGGGTCTCCGGCGGTCTTGTCGGGAGCACCGCGGCGGTGAGCGGGGACCGCTTCCTCGTACCCGTGTGCCGGCTCCCCTCGACGGTGGCCGCGACCCCCGCGGCCAGGATCGCTGCGGCGAGAGCCCCGGCGGCCACCCGGGCGTGTGGCGCACCGTTCATCCAAGCCCTCCACCGTCACGAAGCCCGTTGCGTCTCTCCTCAGACGCCGACGAGTGCAGGTTGGTTGTCGCAAATGTGAACTTTGGCGCCGCGCGGCGCGTGTTCAGTGGTCGAGGGACGCGGCGAGCAGGTCGGCGGCCTGGGCGGGATCGTTGGCGCTGGCCGAACCCCCGCCGCTCCACAGGTACGACCAGGCATCCGATGAGGACGGCATGGCGAAGACCATCGTGTTGGGCCCATTGGGCCGGGACACATGGAGCAGGGCGCCGTTCGGTCCCGCCAGCGTGCACTGCAGGCCGCGGGTCCGCGCCTCGTCGGCCAGTCTCGCCAGGCACTGCCGGCGCGACTCCTCGTTCGGATCCGCAGCACCACTCATCGAGCATCATCCTTGTCTGGGCACTGCGTACGGTTGACGCCGGTGTGGAAAGCTACTATCGCACTAGTACGTGGGTGATCGTACTGTGTGCGCCGATATCCGACGCGCTGGGGACGGCGCCGGCCCCAGGGACCGCGTCGATCGGCGCCCTTCCGCTGAACGCCACGGCGGTGGGGTCGACCTCGAGGCGCTGGAGACGATGCTGCGCGCCTACGCTCCTCCGCGGGCACAGAGGCCGTCGTGAGGCCGGACGGCAGGGGCGACCGCCCCTGCCGCATGCCTCAGCCGAGGATCTCCTGGCGCAGGCGGGTCTTGAGGATCTTGCCGCCCGGGTTGCGGGGGAGTTCGCCCTCGCGGAACCAGACGTGGGCCGGCACCTTGAACGCCGCGATCCGCTCGCGCAGGAAGGACCGCAGGTCATCGTCGGTCAGCGACGCACCAGGCCGCAGGCAGATCACCGCGCCGACCTCCTCGCCGAGCACCTCGTGCGGGACGCCGATGACGGCCGCGTCGGCGACTTCCGGGTGTTCGTAGATCGCGGCCTCGACCTCGGCGCAGTAGACGTTCTCCCCGCCGCGGATCAGCATGTCCTTGGCTCGGTCGACGATGTAGACGAAACCCTCCTCATCGACGCGCGCCAGGTCGCCGCTGTGGAACCAGCCGTCGATGAAGGCCCCGGCCGTGGCCTCCGGGCGGTTCCAGTAGCCCTTGATGATGTTCGGGCCCCTGATGAGCAGCTCGCCGACCTCGCCCACCGGCAGCTCCGAACCCCCCGGGTCGACGACCTTCACGTCGCAGACCGCGACCGGTGGGCCGACGCTGTCCGGGTGGGTCAGGTAGTTGATCCCGCCGTTGTACGTCGTCACCGACGAGGTCTCGGTCAGGCCGTAGCCGTTGCCCGGGATGCGCTCCGGCAGCAGCTCCTTGATCTTTTCGACCAGTGCCGGGGGAGCGGGAGCGCCCCCGTACGAGACCGAGGTCAGGCTGGAGGTGTCGTACTTGTCGAAGTCGGGCGACGTCAGCACCTGCCAGGCCATCGTGGGTACGCCGCCGAACATCGTGACGCCCTCGCGCTCGATGAGCTCGAGGGCGCGAGAGGGGTTCCACTTGTGCATCAGCACGATCGTGCTGCCGGCCAGGGCGCTGGCCACGAGCACCGAGTGGCAGCCCGTCGCGTGGAACAGCGGCACGCTCAGCAGCGACACACGAGGCCGGGGCGCGACCACCTCCTCCAGCTCGCCACCCCCGCGTACGCCGGCCACGGCCATCGCGTACGCGAGGCTCACCGGGTTCGTGGTGATGTTGCGCTGGGTGCCGAGCGCGCCCTTGGGACGGCCGGTCGTGCCGGACGTGTAGAAGATCGTCGCGTCGTCGTCCGGGTCGATGTCGGCCTCGGGCAGCTCGCCGACGAGCTCGCCGAGGAAGGAGTCGTACGTCTCCGCGCCCTCGGGCAACTCGGCCGAACCCCGGACGACGATCGCCGGAACGCCGAGCTCCGGCAGCAGGGCGGCGAGCCGTGAGGCCCGCTCCTCGTCGGCGACGAGCACCTTCGCGCCGCTGTCGCGCAGGCCGTACTCCAGCTCCGGCGCGGTCCACCAGGCGTTGAGCGGGACGACCACCGCGCCGATGGCCGCGGCGCCGAAGAAGGCGACCGACCATTCGGGGAAGTTGCGCATCGCGATCGCCACCCGGTCGCCCTTGCGCACGCCGTGGCGCGAGGCGAGCCGGTGCGCGAACGTCGCCGCGTGCCGGAAGTGCTCCTCGAAGGTCAGCCGGTCGTCCTCATAGACCAGGAACGTCTTGTCCCCGTGGAGCCGGCTGATCTCCAGGATCGACCGGAGCGAGGGCGGGGCGTGCTTCCAGACACGCGTACGCGTGCCGCGGATCTCGACCTCGTCCATCTCGAACAACTGTCCTGGCGCGGTCACCAGGGCGCTGACCTCTCTTAGGCTCTGCATCACCAGGCACCTACAGCGTGGAGGCCCCGTCCTTGAGGGCGGGGAGGGAACGCGGCGTGGTCGGTCATGGTGTTCTCCGGGTTTTGTCGGTGGGGGTCGTTAGGTTGATGGCCGTGTCCCGCTTCCGTCTTCAGCCCTCGCCTGCCCAGGAGGCCGTGCTGACCGAGCATTGCGGGCATGCCCGATTCGTGTGGAATTTGGCGGTTGAGCAGCACGCTCATTGGCGTCCCGGGTTGAGGTCCGCGCCGGGGTTTGCTGAGCAGTGCCGTCAGTTGACCCAAGCGCGCGCGGAGTTCGGGTGGTTGGCCGCCGGGTCGATTGTGGTGCAGCAACAAGCGCTCAAAGACTTCGCTCAGGCGATGGCGAATTTCTTCGCTGGGACCCATAGGCGGCCGGCGTGGCGTAGGCGTGGGCGGGGCGAGGGGTTCCGGATCGTCGCGGTCAAAGTCGGTGACGTGCGGCGTTTGTCCCGGCATGTCGGTGTGGTGAAGGTTCCGAAGGTGGGGTGGGTGCGGTTCCGCTGGTCTCGTGCCGTGCCCGGGGCCGTTAAGTCGTTTCGCGTCACCCGTGATCGGGCGGGTCGTTGGCATGTCGCGTTCGCCGCGATCCCCGACCCGATCCCCGCACCGGGGACCGGTGAAATCGTCGGTGTGGACCGGGGTGTGAGGGTCAGCGCGGCCTTCTCCACCGGGGAGCTGTTGGCCACGCCCGGCCTGCGTAAAACAGAGGCGGAACGGCTTTTGCGGCTGCAGCGCAGACGCGCGAAAGCGCGACGCGGGTCGAATCGCAGGACAAAACTGTCGGCGGCGATCGCCCGGCTGAAGGCCCGTGAGGCGGATCGGCGTAAGGACTGGGTGGAGAAGACCAGTACCGATCTGGCGCGCCGGTTCGATGTGATCGGTGTCGAAGATTTGAAGATCCGGTCGATGACTCGCTCGGCGAAGGGCACCGTCGAAGAACCGGGCCGTAACGTCGCGCAGAAGGCTGGGTTGAATCGGGGGATTCTCACCGGTGGGTGGGGGCAGCTGGTGGCCCGGCTGGAACACAAAGCACCCGGACGGGTGACTAAGGTCAACGCGCGTTACACGTCGCAGACCTGCAACGCCTGCACACATATCGCTCGGGAGAGTCGCGAGAGCCAAGCTCTTTTCCGGTGCGTTGCCTGCGGGCACCAGGACAACGCCGACGTCAACGCGGCACGCAACATCGCGGATTTGGCCGCCGGGCGGGCGGTTGCTGCGCGGGGAGGCGCTGGATTGCCAGGGCCGACGAACCGCGAACCTCAACTCCTCATCCTTTCGGGGTAGGAAAGGGTTGGAATCCCCTGCCTTCAGGCAGGGGAGGACGTCAATCGACTCCGAATTTCTCGCGGGCGGCGGCGATCTTGTCCGGCAGGTACTCGGTGGGCCAGGGGCCGGTGGCGGGCTCGTACTGCCGGAGCACCCGGCGTGCGATGGAGGACTGGTGGACCTCGGTGGGGCCGTCCATGATGCCCATCAGTGGCGCGGACTGCCAGAGCCGCGCCAGAGGAGTGTCACTGGAGACTCCGAGCGCGCCGTGGATGTGCATCGCCCGGTAGACGACGTCGTGGAAGACGCGCGCGGCGGCCACCTTGCAGGCGGCGATCTGGGTCCGTGCCTCCTTGGTGGAGGACTGGTCGATCAGCCAGGCCGTGTGCAGGATCAGCAGCCGGAACTGCTGGATCTCGATGTAGGAGTCGGCGATGGCGGCCTGCACGAGCTGCTTGCCGGCGAGGTTGCCGTCGTGGGTCTCCCGCGACAGCGCCCGTTCGCACATCATGTCGAAGGCCTTCTTCACCGCGGCGACCGTACGCATCGCGTGGTGGATCCGTCCGCCGCCCAGGCGCGCCTGGGAGATCGCGAAGGCCCCGCCGACCTCGCCGAGCAGCGCCTCCGGGCCCACGGGAGCGTCGTTGTAGCGGATGTGGGCGTGGCCGCCGTCGCCGCGGTGGCCCATCGTCGAGATGTTGCGCACGATCTCGACGCCCGGGGTGTCGGTGGGGACCAGGAACATCGACATCCGCTGGTACGGGTGCGCGTCCGGGTCGGTCACCGCCATCACGATGAGGAACGCCGCGTTCGCCGCGTTGGAGGTGAAGTACTTCTCACCGGTGATCACCCAGCCGTCGCCGTCGCGGACCGCGCGCGTACGGAACAGGCGGGGGTCTGAGCCGGCGTGCGGCTCCGTCATCGAAAAGCCCGAGAAGCACTCGCCGTCCAGCAGCGGCTTGAGGTAGCGGGCCTTCTGCTCCTCCGTGCCGTACATCGCGATGATCTCGGCGTTCCCGGTGTCCGGCGCCTGGCAGCCGAAGATCACCGATGCCCACGGCGACCGCCCGATCAGCTCGTTCATCAGGGCGAGCTT
>DASQPY010000676.1:0-2943 GCA_035643735.1 Actinoallomurus sp.
GCTGAACGCGATCTCCGATGGCCGGGCCGAAGTCATCCTGGGCCGAGGGTCGAGTATCGAGTCGTTTCCGCTGTTCGGCTACGACCTCGCCGACTACGAAGATCTCTTCGAGGACAAGACGAACCTCTTCGCCGAGCTGCTCAAGGGCGGACCGGTGACCTGGCAGGGCAAGACCCGCCCGGCGCTGCACGATCAGGACGTCGTGCCGCACACCGAGTCCGGCCCCCTTCCGGCCTGGATCGGCGTCGGTGGCAGCCCCCAGTCGGTCGTCCGCGCCGCCCACTAAGGGTTCTCGCTGATGCTCGCGATCATCGGCGGGTCCCCGGCCCGCTTCGCGCCGTTCTCCTAGCTCTTCCAGCAGGCACTGCGGAAGTTCGGGAGTGCCCCCCTGCCGGTCGGGGTGCACTCACCCGGGCACGTGGCCGACACCGACGAAAAGGCGCAGGAGGAGTTCTGGCCGCACTATCTGGAGGTCCTCCGCCGCATCAGCAAGGTCCGCGGGTTCGCGGTCCCGACCAAGGAGTCCTTCGCCCACGAGATCGGGCCGCACGGAGCGGTCTACGTCGGGTCGCCGGAGACCGTCGCCCAGAAGATCGCGGCGAATCTCACCACCCTGGGCGCGAACCGTTTCGACCTGAAATACGGCATGGGCGGCCTCCCGCATGAGGCCCTCATGACCAACATCGAGCTCTACGGCACACAGGTCATCCCGCGCGTCCGTGAGCTCCTCGCGTAGGACACGCCTCAGGTGGAGCGAACTTCGCGGGCGCCGGTGTCGCGGGTGGCGAGGGCGAGCAGCCCTTCGGCCTCCTCAGTCACACCAGGGGGCGAACTCCGGCGAGAACCGTACCGGCGCGGGGGTGCCCGCATCCTGCAGCGGCCCGAACGGCTCCTGGCCGCCTCGCCGCGGAAGGTCCGCGGTCCAGGCCCGAGCTCCTTGACCACGGAGCGCAGCCGGGGGAGGCCGGACCACCGTCGCGGACGAGCCAGGTTTCGGCGGCTCAAGGGTGCCTTGAGTACGGCTCGAAATGGTCTCGCGGGCGGCCGGTCACTCCTCGCCGTCGGACAGGTCGAGAACGGTGTGAGGTGGCCGCTTGTCCGGCTCGGGTTGGAACCGGCGCAGCAATCCGTTCACGAACGCGGGCGTCCGTCGCCGGCGCCGCTCGGTGCGACCGAACGCGGCGATCGCGGTACCGGTGACTGTCGCCTGGATGACGATGTCGTGGGCCGTCAACTCGTTCTCACACCGCTGCCGGTCGTAGGTGAACGCCACGTCGTCGACGATGAGCCCGTCAGCGCCGCAGCGGGCCGCGTCGCGGGCCAGCACCCGCCGGGCCCTCGCACGCGTCGACCGGGCGAGCCACGTCATCCCCTGGACCTCGCGGCGACGGCGGAGCTTCAGGAGCCCTCGCATCGCGAACCCGTCCTCATGCTGGACCGCGATTGCCATCCCGAGAACGACGTCGGCGGGTACCCAGCCCGCGTCGATCAGCTTGAGGAAGTCCTGCCCCGGCAGGTGACAGAGGAACGGTCTGGGCGGCCGGACCGGCCCGCGGGCGCGGACGGCCGTGCCGTACGCACGCAGGCCGAGCACGCGCGGAGCCCGCTTGAACGGAACGGTCTCCACGCGGACGCCCACCACGCCGTCGCCGCCCATCGAGGCGCATTCGTCCGCGATGCGGTCGAGCACCGCGCGGCGGGCCTCGGCGAAGACGTCCATACGGATACCGATGCGGTCGCTCGTTCCCGGCGCATCGAGGTAACGCCGCACCTGCCGGCAGGACATCCCCGCTCCAGGCCAGGCCACCGTTCGCACCGTGGCGCCCATGACCTGGCCGAGTGGTTCGAACCCGCCCGCCCGTAGGCACGCGACCTCGCCGGCGCCCGGCAGAATCTGGTTCACAAGGAGATGATCGCTCCAAGACGCCTCCGCGCAACCAGCTCGAACCACCGCGATTGGAGCTGATCCATGTCGGGCACGGCGCAGCCGACCAACGGCGTCGGCTGGGTACCCGAGCGCGGGGCGCTGTTCACCGGCGACGTGGTCATGGCCGGGACCACGCCGGCGATCTCCGACGCCGAGAGGTACCTGCCGGACCTGGCGTCCATGGGCGTCAGCACCATCCGGACGTGGGGTACGGACGGCGCCTCCAAGCTGCTGTTGGACTCGGCCGCGGCACACGGAGTGAAGGTCATCGCCGGCTTCTGGCTGCAGCCCGGTGGTGGGGCCGGGCAGCGGTGGCTGCGTCGACTACGTCACCGACTCCGCCTACAAGACGACCATGCTCAACGAGATCGGCAACTGGGTGACCACCCACCGGGACAACCCGGGTGTGCTGATGTGGAACGTCGGCAACGAGTCGGTCCTCGGCATGCAGAACTGCTACTCCGGCACCGCGCTGGAGAACGAGCGCAAGGCGTACACGAGCTTCGTCAACGACGTCGCCGTCCGGATCCACGGCATCGACCCGAACCACCCCGTCACCTCGACCGACGCGTGGACGGGCGCCTGGCCGTACTACAAGGCGAACACCCCCGCTCTCGACCTGTACGCGGTGAACTTTTACAACGGTGTCTGCGCCGTGAGGCAGACCTGGATCGACGGCGGCTACACCAAGCCGTACATCATCACCGAGACCGGCCCCGCCGGCGAGTGGGAGGTGCCGAACGACGCGAACGGCGTGCCGGCCGAGCCGGCCGAGCCGGCCAAGGCGGCCGGGTACACGAACGCGTGGAACTGCATCACCGGGCACCACGGCGTCGCGCTGGGCGCCACGATGTTCCACTACGGCATCGAGCAGGACTTCGGCGGCGTCTGGTTCAACCTGATCCCCGGGGGCCTGAAGCGGCTGTCGTACTACGCGGTCCGGCAGGGTACGGCGGGTCGGTCCCGGCGAACACCCCGCCGGTGATCTCGAACATGGTCGTCTCGAGCGCGTCGAG
>DASQPY010000677.1:0-7066 GCA_035643735.1 Actinoallomurus sp.
GGTCGCGGAGCCGCCACGGGGCGACATCACGTTCGAGGCCGTCTCGTTCCGCTACCCGGGCACCGGCCACGACGTGCTCGGCGACCTCGATCTCGTCCTCGATGCCGGCCGGTCGACCGCGGTCGTCGGCGTGAACGGCGCGGGCAAGACGACCCTCGTCACGCTGCTCGCCCGGCTGCGCGACCCGACCGCGGGCAGGATCCTCATCGACGGCGTGCCCCTCGCGAACCTCCCGGCGCGCGAATGGCAGCGGCAGGTGGCCGTGGTCTACCAGGACTTCACGCGCTTCCCCCTGACGGCACGCGAGAACGTCGCGCTCGACCTCCTCGGCGAACCGGTGGACCCCGAGACGCTCGCACGGGTCGCGCGCAGGGCCGGCGCGGCCGACCTGGTGGCGGGGCTGCGGGACGGGTGGGAGACGGTGCTGTCCGCGCAGTACGAGGGCGGGCAGGACCTGTCCGGCGGCCAGTGGCAGCGCGTGGCCCTGGCCCGCGCGCTGTACGCGGTCGAGCGCGGCGCCCGGCTCCTCGTGCTCGACGAGCCCACCGCGCAGCTCGACGTACGGGCCGAGGCGAGGTTCTACGACCGGTTCCTCGAGATCACCGGCGGTGTGACGAGTGTCGTGATCTCCCACAGGTTCTCCACCGTACGGCGCGCCGACCGGATCGCCGTGCTCGACGGCGGGCGGATCACCGAGCTCGGCGACCACGAGGAGCTGCTGCGAGCAGGCGGCACGTACCGGGAGATGTTCGAGCTCCAGGTCTCCCGGTTCGGCCCGAAGGAGGGACGACGATGAGCGGCATTCCCGGCGCGTCGCGGCGGCGCGGCGGCGTGGTGCGCATCCTGGTCGGGCCGGCATGGCGCGCGGCGCCCGGCATGCTCGTGTGGGCCTTCGCCGCGACCACGGTGGCAGCGTTCGCGTCGGCGACGTTCCCCCTCGGGTTCCACTTCATGGTGGACGGCGCGCTGGACCACGACGAGGCACGCGTCGTCTCCGGCGCCTGCGTCGTCGCGGTGCTGTTCACGCTCTCCTGGACGCTGTCCACGATGTCGGCGGGTCGCAACTCCGTGCTCACCGACCGCGTCAGCGCCTTCCTCATGCAACGCATCACGTACCTGGTCAACGCGGTGCCCGGACTCGAACACCTCGAACGCCCCGATCTGCTGAGCGAGATCGACCAGTTGCGCGAGGGCCGGCGTACGCTCGCGGGTTCGGTACGCCAGTTGCTCGGCGGGTGGCAGGTGGTGATCCGCAGCGGAGCGATCATCATCCTGCTCGCGACCGTGTACCCGCCCATCATGGTCGTCCCGCTCATCGGCCTGGTCCCGATGCTGGCCGACCGGCGGGCGAGCCGCATCCAGCAGGCCTCGGGCGACGAGCTGGCCGCCGACCGGCGCCTGGCTGATCAGCTCTTCACCCTCGCGACGACGGCCGACACGGCGAAGGAGCTGCGCACGTACGGCCTGACCGGCACGCTCGCCGCGCGGCACGCCGCCATCGCCGAGCGGGTGCGTACGCGCTCGGTCCGCAGTGCGCTGCGCAGCGCGGCCTGGGAGGGGATGGGGTGGCTCTGCTACTCCGCCGGATTCGTCCTCGTGATCCTCGTCCTCGTGCTGCGCGCGGTGCACGGGCACACGTCCCCCGGCCAGGTGGTCATGGCCGTGAGCCTGATGCGCCGCGCGCAGGTCCAGGTCTCCAGCGCGTCCGACACCGCCGGCTCGCTCGCCACCGCGGTCCGTACGGCGCGGCGGCTGCTCTGGCTGGAGCGGTACGTGGCCGGGTCCCGGTCCGAGGCGAGCGGCACGGTGCCCGAGCGGCTCGGTACCGGCATCCGCCTGGAGTCGGTGAGCTTCACCTACCCCGGCCGCGACGAGCCGGTGCTGCACGGCATCGACCTGGACCTGCCGGCGGGCTCGACCGTCGCCGTCGTGGGCGAGAACGGTGCGGGGAAGACGACCCTGGCCAAGCTGCTGACCCGCATGTACGTGCCGGGTGAGGGCCGGATCCTGATCGACGGAACCGACCTGTCCACGGTCCCGGCCGACGGCTGGCGCGAGCGGACGACCGCGGTGTTCCAGGACTTCCTGCGGCCGAGCCTGACCGCCGGTGAGGTCGTGGGCATCGGGGACCTGCCCCGGATCGGGGATGAGGAGGCGGTCGGCGCGGCGGTGGCCAGAGGGGGCGCCACGCGGGTCCTCGAACGGCTCCCGGACGGCCTGTCGACGCCGCTCGGCCGGTGGTTCACGGGCGGCCACGAGCTGTCCGGCGGGCAGTGGCAGCGCCTCGCCCTGGCGCGTGGCCTGATGCGGCCGGCCCCGTTGCTCACCGTCCTGGACGAGCCGACCGCGAGCATGGACGCCATGGCCGAGGCGCGCCTGTTCTCCCGCTTCGCGCAGCTGTCACAGGCCGGCCGTGAGTCCGGCGGTGTCACGCTGCTGATCTCCCACCGCTTCTCGACCGTCCGGATGGCCGATCTGATCGTCGTCCTCGACCAGGGCCGCGTCGCGGAGATGGGCGATCACGAGACCCTGCTGCGCGCCGGCGGGACGTACGCGCAGCTGTTCACCCTCCAGGCCCGCGCCTATCTGGACCGGCCGTGATCCGCGCTCGGCGAAACGGCATGGCCGGCGGTACGGCCCGATGAGAGCCTGAGGGCCGGCGGAGAAGGGGGCGGGTGGATGGCACCGGCGGCGGCGTACGACGAGATCGCGGACTGGTACGAACGAGAGTTCCTCGGCCGTCAGGCGGGTTCCGACCCGATCGGCGTCGACCGCGCCCTGCGCGACCTGCTCGGCGACGGGGAGGGGACGTGCCTGGAGATCGGCTGCGGTACGGGAGCCCATGCGGCGACCGTCCGCGACCTGGGCCGGACCCCCGTGGGCATCGACCTGTCCGCCGGGATGCTGCGCCACGCGAAGGATCGCCTGCCGACCGCCCGCACCGACGCCGAGCACCTGCCGATCCGCAGCGGCTCCGTCGGCGCCGCCATCGCGATGATGGTCCACACGGACATGCCGGGCTACCCCGCCGTCCTGCGCGAGGCCTTCCGCGTACTGCGCCCGGGCGGGGTGTTCGTGCACGTCGGCGTCCATCCGTGCTTCTGCGGCGGATTCGCCGACCGCGGCGACCTGGAAGCCGTGGTGATCCGTCCGGGCTACCTCGACGGCCACTGGACGAGGGCGTCCTGGACCGACCAGGGCCTACGTGACAAGGTCGGCGCCTCCCACTGGCCCCTGCCGGAGCTTCTGCACGCCTTCCTCGACGCGGGCCTGACCCTGGAACGCCTCGCCGAGGGCCACGCCCCGACCCCTGCGGTCCTGGGCGTCAGGGCGCGTAAGCCCCACACGTAGACGCCGTCCTCGGCGCGGACCGCATGACCACCGGTCGCTGAACCACCGGTCGCTGAACCACCGGGCGGCGTACTCAGTACGTGGAGTAGGTCGAGGGCCACCGGCGGATGCCGCACTGACACGAGGGTGGCGATCACGTGCCGGGCGGTGATGATCCAGGCGGCCCTCCCGGTGCGCCTAGGATCGGCGTCATGAACGTGTCGCTGCCGCTGCGGGACCGGAAGATCGACATCTTCTTCGCGGTGCTGTTCTCGGTCTTCACGGTGACGTCGCTGATCAGCGACCTGCTGCCGACCGTGGGCGTGGACTTCTCGCGGCCGAGCGGCAACTTCTTCGTCCATTCCAACTACTGGTACGCCCACGACGCCGATCCGCTGTTCATGCACCCGCCGGACTGGATGCGGATCGTCACCGGGCTCTCGGCGTTCGTCTACATGCCGTTCTACGTGGTGCTCGTGTTCGCCCTGGTGACCGCGAAGAACTGGATCCAGCTGCCGGCGGTGGTGTACGCCACGATGATCGTCACACTGACCGGGATCGTCGTGTTCGGCGTCGAGTTCTTCGGCGACCCGGCCACGCGCACCGGCAACCCGGCGAAGTTCCTCACGTTCAACCTGCCCTACGTCCTGGTGCCACTCCTGCTGCTGATCCGCATGCGCGCGCCGCGGCCGTTCACCCGCCGTTTCTGACCCGAGGCGCCGCGCCGTACTCGTTCTCTGGTATTCCGGCTCGGGCGGCGATCCGACCGCCCGACGCCCTGGCCAGAGGCGATACCCGTGCGTGCGCGTCCTGTTGCCGCCGAACGCCCCTATAGGGCACGTCAGGCCGGTGCCTCGCCTGCCCGGCTTGAAACAGCCAGACAGCACTCTTCCGCCATTTTGATTGCAATTCGGTTATTTCATCCACAAACTACGCGGAACGTGGCACCTTCCAGGGAGCAATAGCGACCCAGGAGGGCATGTGCGCCTGCAACGCGCGTTCTCGATCTTCACCGTGGCGGCATCCGTGATCATGGGCTCCGCCGTGCCCGCGATCGCCGCGGCCACGCCGGCCACCCCCACCCCGGCGACCTCGCATCCCACCGGGCCTCCCCCGGCCCGCGGATGCGACCCGATCGCCGGGACCGAGTGCCTGTTGCCTTTCCCGAACGACTGGTACACGACCAGCGCCCACACGCCGACGGGCCGGCGGCTCGCCCTCACCGACGAGATGACGCCCAAGAACGTCGCGGGCAAGCCCATCGACCCGGCCGCGTGGAACATCTCCGACGGCTTCTCGCCGGGGTCGATGCTCCTCGCCCAGGTGCCGGGCCTGGACCTCGCCAAGACCGGGGCCGCGCCGGTCACCGACGTCGGAAGGTCCCTCAACCGGGACGCCCCGATCGTCATCATGGACACCCGGACCGGTGAGCGCTGGCCGTACTGGGCGGAGCTCGACGCGAACGCCACCGACCCGGCGCGGCAGGCCCTGATCATCCGGCCGGCGAAGAACTTCCTGGAGGGCCACCACTACGCCGTCGCCCTCCGCGACCTCAAGGACTCCTCCGGCGCCGGGATCGCGGCCCCCGCGACGTTCACCCGCCTCGCGGGGGCCAAGCTGGGCCGCAGGGACCCGCTCGCCGCGCGCCAGGACGCGCTCCGCGGCACTCTCAAGGACCTCGGCCGCGCGGGAGTGGGCGGCAAGGGCCTCTACCTGGCCTGGGACTTCACCGTCGCCAGCGAGCAGAGCATCGCCGGGCAGGTGCTGGACATGCGTGACGACGCACTCCGCGGCCTGCACGGACGGTCGCCGGAGTTCACGGTCACCTCGGTCACCGACTTCACCCCCGAGCAGGACGCCACCATCGCGCGCGAGGTCAAGGGCGAGTTCCTGGTGCCGAACTACCTCGACCAGCCCGGAGGCCCGCCCGGCTCCAAGCTCAACCGTGACGCGCACGGCGATCCGGCGCGCTTCGGCGACGACGTCCACGCGCAGTTCCAGTGCGAGATCCCGCGGGCCGCGTTCACCAAGCCCGCGCATCCGTCCATGTACGGACACGGCCTGCTCGGCAGCGTCTCCGAGGTCCACGCGTCCAACGTCCGCGCCATGGCCGGCGAGCACGACTTCGCCTTCTGCGCCACCGCCTGGATCGGCATGGCCGCGGAGGACATCGCGAACGTCACCGGCGTGTTCGGCGACTACTCCCGCTTCGACACCGTGGTCGACCGCCTCCAGCAGAGCCTGGTCGACTTCGTGTTCCTCGGCCGCACGATGATCACCAAGGACGGGCTGGCGAGCGACAAGGCGTTCCAGGACGACAAGGGCCATTCCCTGATCGACTCGCACGCCGACCTGGTCTACGACGGCAACAGCCAGGGCGCCATCGCGGGCGGCGCCGCCGTCGCCGTCTCCCCCGACGTGCGCCTCGGCGTGCTCGGCGTCGCCGGCATGAACTACAGCACGCTACTCAACCGCAGCGTCGACTTCGCGCCCTTCCAGGGGGTGATGAACGCCAACTACCCGGACAAGCTCGACCAGCAGCTCTGCTTCGCTCTGCAGCAGATCCTGTGGGACCGGGCCGAGACCGACGGGTACGCCCAGCACCTCGGTGGCGACCCGCTGCCGGGCTCGCCCCGCCACCGCATCCTCACGCAGGTGGCGTTCGGTGACCACCAGGTGGCGAACGTCACCGCCGAGGTCGAGGCCCGGACGATGGGCGCACGCGTCCACCAGCCGGCGGTCGCGCCGGGCCGCAACCCCGATGTCGTCCCCTACTGGGGCATCATGGCACTGCCGCACGGCCCATACGCGGGTTCGGCGATGGTCGTGTGGGACAGCGGCACGCCCGCTCCCCCGCTGACCAACACGCCGCCGGCCGGTGAGCAGTACGGCATCGACCCGCACGAGGATCCCCGGGCCGACGCCACGGCACGGGCGCAGAAGGCGCGGTTCCTCAAGGACGGTGTCGTAGTCGACGTCTGCGGCGGCCGTCCCTGTACGGAACCGCACGCGGATTAGCATCTCCCCGCCCGCCGCGGCGCGCCTCCGGGCGTCGCCGCGGCGGCTCCGGGCGGGGAGTCGCCGGTGAGCACGTCAAGGCCGAAGGCGTATACCTCGGGGCCTCGTAGCCGACCCGCGACGCGGACTTTCGAGCAGGACGCAGGGCGGTCGCCAGCACGGCTGCTCCGCAGAGCGCGATCAGCATGGTCCCGATCGCACTGACGTTCATGGCGTGGATGAACGCGTCATCGGCGGCCTGTGCCAGGCTCGGCCGGTGGAGCGCGGTGGCGGCATGCCGGGCCTGTTCCGCGGAGATCCATGGGTCGGCAGTACGCCGCCAACGTCGCGGGAGTCGTGGCCCTCACGCGCGCGTACACCCGTGCGTGGGCGCGAGACCTCGGTCCGCGTGACATCACCGTCAACGCGGTGCAGGCCGGTTCGATCGGCACCGACATGAACCCTGACGTCGGGGCGGTTCGCCGACGTGCAGCGCTCGATGAACGCCCTGGGGCGGTTCGGCAGACCCGAGGAGATGGGCGCCGCCATCGCGTTCCTCGCCGGCCCCGACGCCGGTCGCCGGTCCCGACGCCGGCTTCGTGACCGGCGCCACGTCGAACGTCGACGGCGGCTTCAACGCCTGACGGGCCGCTGCGAGCGGCATGGAGCTGGGCAGGGGCGGCGTGGCGGGCACGGAGGAGGGCTGTCGGGGCGGAGGGGACGGGACACGTTCGGGCGG
>DASQPY010000678.1:0-6822 GCA_035643735.1 Actinoallomurus sp.
GACTCCGACGACCTGCGGATCTGGGACGCCAAAGCGCATGCCTGGACCGTCCTCGACGGCACGTACCCCATCCACGTCGGCGAATCCTCCGCCGACACCCCGCTGACCACCTCCGTGACCGTCCACCGCACCACCGGTACCCAGTACACGTCGGTCACCGCCCCCAAGATCACCCAGCCCGGCTCCACCCAGACGGTCGAGCAGGCCTTCGCCAACACCGGTGACTCCACCGTGAGCGGACTCAAGCTCTCGCTCTCCGCACCCCAGGGCTGGACGGTGAAACCCGCCGACCCTCGAAGGTCCGTCCCGACCGTGGTCCGGCCTGACAGCCGGGTCACGACGAGCTGGAAGGTGACCGCGCCGGCCGGCGGGGCGGGCGGCTCGGCCACCCTCACCGCGAACGCCTCCTTCACCCTGCACGGAGAACAGACCCGTAGCGATGTCGCGACGACGCTCGTGCCGTACGGCAAGGTGGCGGACGCGTACAACAACGTCGGGATCACCGCCGACGACGACCCGACGGCCGGCAACCTCGACCCGGGAGGCTACAGCTTCTCCGCCACCCAGCTCGCCGCGGTCGGTTACACACCGGACGCGACGGTGACCACAGGCGGCCTCAGCTACAACTGGCCGAACACCCAGCCCGGCCACCCGGACAACATCGCCGCGGCCGGCCAGGTCATCCAGCTCCAGCGCACGGGCGGCAAGCTCGGACTTCTCGGCACCGGTGTCGGATCCTCGCACTCGGGCACGGTCACCGTCACCTACACCGACGGCACCACCGCCGACATTCCCATCACCTTCCCGGACTGGTACAGCAACGCCGCCAGCGGCAACAGCCAGCTCGCCGTGACCACCGCCAAGTGGAACCGCCCGCCCGGCGACACACTCGGCGACCACAAGGTGAGCCTCTACACCACCGGAGGCGCGCTCGACTCCGGCAAGACCGTCGCCACGATCACCCTGCCCGCCGACAACGGCATCCACGTATTCGCCATCGCCGTCGGCTGACCCGGCCGGCCTGCGGCGGCAGATCGCCTACGCATGCCGGAAACCCCATCCACCCGGTTCAGAGGGATAGCTGTACGGGAGGCGCGGGCGCCTCCCGTACAGCCGGTCGGCTACATCGTGGTGAGCAGTTTCTGCATCGTGGTGATCTCGGCGGTTTGGGAGGTCACGATGCTGCCCGCCATGGCCTTGGCCTCTGCGTTGGAACCTTGGGCCTGTTCGGTCCTGGCCATGGTGACGGCGCCTTGGTGATGCTTGATCATCATCTCCAGGAACGCCCTGTCGAACTGCCGGCCGGACAGCGTGTCGAGTTTCTTCACGTCCGCGTCGGACATCATCCCGTCGCCCATGTGCATGCCGTCGTGCGAGGGCATGGCCGCCCCCCACGCCCTGAGCCGGCCGGTCATCATCTCGATCTCCGGTCCCTGGGCCCGTTCGATCTGCGCGGCGAGCTCCTTGACCTGTGAGGACGATGCCTTGGTGGCGGCCTGCTCCGCCATGACGATCGCTTGTTGATGGTGCGGGATCATCATCTGCGCGAACATCGCGTCCTGGGCGTTGTGCCCGGCGGTCGCCGGTGCGGAGCTCGCGCCCGCGGAGTGCCTGGCCATCGAGTGGCCGGAATGCTTGTCATCCGTGCCGCCGCAGGCCGCGAGAGCGAGCGTGGCGAATGGGATGACCAGCAAAGAAGCTCGTTTCATGCGTGTAGACCTTCCGTTTCCGAAGTCGGGTGGATCAGGCGACGTGGCGTGTGGGAGCCACGACACCTGTCACTGCCGCAGAACGGAGAGGTGGAAGATCGAGGGTGTTGGCGGTGGCCGACCTCGTTGCTCGCATGCGGGACCGGCCGGGCCGTACATCGTCGAGCGTCCCGCCGTACGGCGGACGAACGTCACCGCCAGCACGAACATCGCCACCATGACCAGCAGGGCCATGCACATCTGCCCGCCCGGATGCCGGTGACCGGGGGTGGGGTGAGCGGGGCGGTCAGGAGAAGGACAGCGCGGGTCTGCTGCGCCGGTGTGCGTGGCGTGCACGTGACCGGCGGCCATCACGGGAAGGCCCGGCATGTCGTTGGGGCTGCTCGATGCCTGTATGCCGTGCATGGTGAACAGGCCGGCCACAACGAACGCCAGGAGCAGCAGACCGCTCAGCGATGCCCGAGGAGCACACCGCGTTGACGGGCTGCTACTCATGGCAACCCAGGGTACCCAGGCCATCTCGCTGCTGCCGGCCCCCGGTGTGCTTGTCCTCTTCACCGCGCGTCCTTTCAGCGGGCGGCGTCGAAGCGGCGCAGTCGGAGGCTGTTGGTGACGACGAAGATGCTGGAGAAGGCCATTGCGGCGCCGGCGAGCATCGGGTTGAGCAGGCCCGCCGCAGCGAGGGGCAGGGCGGCCACGTTGTAGGCGAAGGCCCAGAACAGGTTGCCCTTGATCGTGCGCAACGTGCGGCGGGACAGGCGTATCGCGTCGGCGGCGACGCGCGGGTCGCCGCCGACCAACGTCAGGTCGGCGGCCTCGATGGCCACGTCCGTACCGGTGCCCATCGCCAGACCCAGGTCGGCCTGGGCGAGCGCCGCGGCGTCGTTCACGCCGTCGCCGACCATCGCGACCGTCCTGCCGCCTGCCTGCAACCGCTTGACCACGTCGACCTTGTCCGCGGGCAGCACCTCAGCGACGACCTCGTCGATGCCGACCTCGGCGGCGACCGTACGGGCCGCCGCCTCGTTGTCGCCGGTCAGCAGCACCGGCCGCAGGCCGAGTCCACGGAACCGGGTGATCGCCTCGGCGCTGGTGTCCTTGACGGTGTCCGCGACGACGAGCACGGCGCGTGCCTGGCCGTCCCAGCCGACGGCGACCGCCGTCCGCCCGGCGGCCTCGGCGTCCGCCTTGGCCTGGTCCAGGTCGACCGGCAAGTGCTGGGACCACTCCTCGAGCAGCCTCGTACGGCCGACCAGCACGGCATGGCCGTCCACGATGCCCTGGACGCCCAGTCCCTCCACGTTCGCGAAGTCCTCGACCGGAGGTAGCGCGCCGACCCGCTGTACGGCGCCCTTGGCGATCGCCTTGGCGACCGGGTGTTCCGAGGCGTCCTCCAGCGCGCCCGCCAGGCGGAGCACCTCGGCCGGGTCATCGGCGATGACGTCGACAAGGCTCATCTTCCCGGTGGTGATGGTGCCGGTCTTGTCCAACACGATGGTGTCGATCCGGCGGGTGGACTCCAGCACCTGGGGGCCCTTGATGAGGATGCCGAGCTGGGCGCCGCGTCCCGTGCCGACGAGGAGCGCGGTCGGGGTGGCCAGGCCGAGCGCGCAGGGACAGGCGATGATCAGGACGGCGACCGCCGCGGTGAACGCCGCCGCGACCGGCGATCCGGTGCCGAGCCAGAACCCGAGCGTCGCGACGGCCAAAGTGATCACGATCGGAACGAAGACCCCTGAGATACGGTCGGCCAGGCGCTGCACCTGCGCCTTGCCGCTCTGGGCCTCCTCGACCAGCCGGGCCATCTGCGCGAGCTGGGTGTCGGCACCCACTCTGGTGGCCCGTACGACCAGGCGTCCGCCGACGTTGACGGTCGCGCCGACGACGGCGTCGCCGGCACCGACCTCCACGGGCACGGACTCGCCGGTGAGCATGCCGGCGTCCACGGCCGATCCGCCCTCGATGACGAGGCCGTCGGTGGCGATCTTCTCCCCCGGTCGTACGACGAACTCCTCGCCGGCCCTCAGCTGGTCGGCGGGGATGCGTTCCTCGCGGCCGTCACGCCGTACGGTGACGTCCTTGGCGCCCATCTCCAGCAGGGCCCGCAGCGCCGCTCCGGCCCGGCGCTTGGATCGGGCCTCGAAGTAGCGGCCCGTCAGCAGGAAGACCGTGACGCCGGCGGCGACCTCCAGATAGATGTTGCCCGCGCCGGAGGTCCGCTCGATCGTCAACGCGAAGGGGTGCCTCATGCCCGGCTCGCCCGCGCTGCCGAAGAACAGGGCGTACAGCGACCAGGCGAAAGCCGCGCCCGTGCCCAGTGACACCAGTGTGTCCATGGTCGCCGCGCCCAGCTTCAGGTTCTTGTACGCCGCGACGTGGAACGGCCAGGCTCCCCAGACCAGGACGGGGGCGGCGAGGGTGAGGGAGGCCCACTGCCAGTCGGTGAACTGCAGCGCGGGGATCATCGCGAGCAGGATCACCGGGACTGCGAGCAGCGCGCTGATCACCAGCCGGTCGCGCAGCTCCCGTACGGGGGCGTCCTCGGCATCGGCCGCGTCGTCCCGGGGCCTGGCGACCTGCGGCAACCGTGCGGTATAGCCGGCCTTCTCCACCTGGGCGATCAGCTCGTCGGTGGTGACGCGGTCGTCGAAGCTGACGCTGGCCTTCTCGGTGGCGTAGTTGACCGTCGCGGTGACCCCATCGAGCCGGTTGAGGCGTTTTTCGATGCGGTTGGCGCACGAGGCGCAGGTCATACCGGCGATCGCCAGCTCCACCCGATCGGCGGCACGGGTCGGCCCGATATCGGTAGTCATCATGTCTCCTGTCTCAGTGCTGGTGGCCGCCGGTGCCCGACGCAGGCGGCATGGCGGCCAGGCCGCCGGCCACCGCGGTGAACTCGGCGGTGTGGACCGTGCCTTCGTGCTGGAAGTTCAGGTACAGGCGGTACGTGCCGGCCGAGGGCACCTCGGCGTGGAAGGTGATGGCCGGCCCGGACCTGGTGCTGCCATCGCCGGGTGCGCCGTCCGGGTGGACGTGCAGGTAGGCCAGGTCGCCCTGGCGCAGCGCCACGAGATGGCCGTACGCGGCGAGGTAGGGCTGAAGGTCGGTGACCGGTCGGCCGTCACGGGAGATGGTCAGGACGAGTTCGCTGGTCCGGCCCGCTTCCAGCGTCCCGCCGAGATGGATGGTGTAGCCGTCGACGATCGTGGTCGCGGCGGGTGCGGGGAGCGGGCGCTCCGTGGTCTTGCCTGGGACGGTGGCGTCGACGCCCAGCGTGAGCGGCATGGCGCCGGTGGGTCTGAAGTCCGCGAACGCCCGGTACGTGCCCGGTCCGCTCATCGGTGCGGTGATCCGCCAGGTCCCGTCGCCGCTCATCCGCGGGTGCACGTGCCGGAAGCCGGACAGGTCACGGCGGACGATGATGAGATGCATCCGCTTTCCGTGCTCGATGTCGAACGCCGTCACCGGCCGCCCGTCCGGGCCGTCGATCCGGAACGCGAACTCACCGGCCGCCGCCGGGGTCGTGGTGAGCGTGTAGCCGCGGTCGGTGACGAGCAGGCCGCCAGGCCGGGATCCCATGGGAGCCATCGCCTCATGCCCCGTACCGGTAGGGGTCTGGTGGGTTGTGGCGGCGCCGGCCCCGGTGGGGCCCGTCAGGTGACCGGCACCCAGGGCAGCGCCGAACACGGCCGCCAGACCGAACCCGAAGGCACCCAGTTTCGCGGGTGCGTTCATCGTCTTCATCTCCTTCTCACTATACCCCTAGGGGGTATCTCTCGGTCAGACGTGTTCGTCGATCTGAAGTGGTGTATCGGGCTACGCGTCGATGGTTTCCGGTGCCGGCGCCCTCACCGGTTCGGGGGTTCGCAGAGTGGCGAGGCCGAGTCCCGCGCCCGCGAGGGCGACGACGGCGGCGCCGATGAAGGCGGCCTGGAACCCATCGGTGAGGGAGGGCAGGTTCCCGAGGATCGCGGCGCCGCGGGAGGTGGCGATGGCGGTCATGGCGGCCAGGCCGATGGCGGATCCGATCTGGTACGTGGTGTTGATGATGCCGGCGGCCAGCCCGCCCTGTTCGGGCGCCACCGCTCCGATCGCGGCCATGGTGGCCGGGATGAAGACCAGCGCCATGCCCACGGCGCAGATCAGCGAGCCGGGCAGGACGTCGGCGACGAAGCCACCGCGCGGATGGATGGTGGACAGCACACCGAGACCGGCGGCGAGGACGGTCAGTCCGGTGACGATGAGCGGCTTGGTGCCGAACCGGGCGATGAGCCGGCCGGTCACCCCGACCATCAGCAGCATCATCAGCGCGGTCATCGGGACCAGCGCGGCACCGCTGGGGAACGCACCGTAGCCGAGGACCTGCTGCAGGTAGAGGTTGAGGAAGTACCACATCGGGATCCACGCGGCACCCAGCAGCGTCATCGCCACGTTCGCCGCCGCCAGGTTGGGCGTGCGCCACACGGACAGCGGCATCAAAGGCGCACGTACGGCTCGCTGGATCCCCACGAACACGGCCAGCAGCAGGACCGCACCCGCCAGTTCCACGAGGGTCGATGCCGAGGCCCAGCCGCGCTCGGGCGCCTGGACGATCCCGTAGACGGCAAGAGCCAGACCACCGGTGACGACGACCGCCCCGATGGCATCCATACCGGCCTTACGGCCCGGAACGCCGGGCAGCAGAACCGGAACGAGCGCCAAGCTCAGCAGGCCGATCGGAAGGTAGATGACGAACACCCACGGCCAGCTCAGCCACTCGGTGATGACGCCGCCGAGGAAAACACCGGCGGTGCCCCCTGCGGGTGCCGCCGCACCGTAGAAGGCCATCGCCTTGGGCAGCTCGGCCGGTTGCCCGGAGAACAGCATCATGAGCAGGGTCATCGCGGCAGGCGCGATCAGCGCGGAACCGGCGCCCTGGATCGCCCGGCCCATGATCTCGACGGGCGGTCCGCCGGCCACCGCGGCGATCACCGACCCGGCGATCAGCACCAGCCAGCCCGCGGCGAAGACGCGGCGGGCACCGAACAGGTCCGACAGCCGTCCGCCGAGCAGTAGCAGACCGCCGAACGCGACGACGTAGGCATTGAACACCCACTGCAGGCCACCCTGGCTG
>DASQPY010000679.1:0-4980 GCA_035643735.1 Actinoallomurus sp.
GCACCGGACTCGCCGTCGCCCTGCTCGCCGCGGGAACCCTCCTCTGGGTGATCTTCCTGCCCCCGGTGCTCCGCCGCTGGCCGATCGCGACCGCGGGCACGGACCTGCTGGTGTGCGTCGTACCCCAGGCCCTCGCCGTACTGGCCGCACGCCTCGCGCGGGTGACCTCCCAGCGGTGGGAGCTGTACGCCGCGGCGACCGCGTTCGCCCTCGGCCTGGTGGCGTACGGCATGACCGTCCGTCGCTTCGACCTCCGCCAGATCCTCACCGGCGCGGGCGACCAGTGGGTGCTCGCCGGGGCACTGGCGATCAGCGCGCTCGCCGGGGCGGAGCTGGAGGAGTCCGCGCTCGTGGCTCCCCGGCCGAGACCAGGAGCACGCTGCACGCCCTCACCCTCGTGGTGGCGGCGGCCGCCGCCGTGGCCTACGTCCCGCTCGTCGTGGGGGAGGCGATCCGGCCGAGAACCCCCTTCGACATGCGCCGCTGGTCCACGGTCTTCCCGATCGCCATGGCGGGGCTGACCAGCCTGCAGCTGGCATCGGCGTTCCCCGAGAGCGCGCTGCACCAGACCGGGAGGGATGTGTCCTGGCTGGCCCTCGCCGTCTGGACACTCGTGACCGCGGCCTCACTCGTGTACGTACGGACTTTACTACGTAAAGGTCGGGGGCTGGTTGATGACAACCCATCGACCAGCGGATAACGACCCTCCAGCAGTACGACCGCCGCCACGCGCGGCACGGCGGGGGAGCGGCGGACAAGGGATTTGCCCGCCGGGAGCCGGCTGCCTAGGGTGGGCGATGGCTCTGTTGTCGACGATAGAGGTGGACGTTGCGCATCTGAGGTCCGCGATCACCGCGCTGTACGGCTCTCGCCGTACGCCCGTCACGCCGAAGCGGCCGTTCCTGCCGCCAGTGACCCCGCGTGGAAGCGACCTCGGTGCACGAGCCGTCCGGCCTCCTGTCTGAACGCGCCGCACCCCCTCTTCCTCACGGCCGGCCTCCGCGTGGTGCTCGCCTACGCCGCCCGAACCACCGCGCCCGCGATCGCGAGGACCACCATGAGCACCCACACCGCATCTCCCATCTCCCTGGCCTGTTCGGCTCTGCGCTTCGAGTGGCCGGATGGCACCCCGCTCTTCGACGGGCTGTCCCTGAGCTTCGGCCGCGGGCGTACCGGCCTCATCGGCTCCAACGGCGCGGGAAAGTCCACCCTGCTGCGCCTGCTCGCGGGACGGCTGCGTCCGTCGGCGGGTTCGGTGACCGTGGGCGGCAGCCTCGCGTACCTCCCGCAGACCATCACCCTCGACACCGGCCTCCGCGTCGACGAGGCACTGGGGATCGCCGAGCGGCGCAGAGCGCTGCGGGCGATCGAGGACGGCGACGCGCGCGAGGAGAACTTCGAAGTGATCGGGGACGACTGGGACGTCGAGGAACGCGCCCTGGCGACGCTCGGCTCGCTCGGCCTCGACGGGGTCGAGCTGGACCGCACCGCAGGGGAGTTGTCCGGGGGAGAGACCGTGCTGTTGCGGCTCGCCGCCCTGCTGCTCGAACGCCCCGACATCCTGCTGCTGGACGAACCCACCAACAACCTTGACCTGTACGCGCGCCGGAGACTCTACGAGGCCGTCGACGCCTGGCACTCCGGGTCGCTGGTCGTGGTGAGCCACGACCGTGAACTACTCGAACGCGTCGAACGCATCGCGGAACTCCGGCCGGGCTCGGTGAGCTGGTACGGCGGCGGCTGGACCGCCTACGAGGAGGCCCTCGCCACCGAACAGGACGCGGCCGGGCGGATGCTGCGTAACGCGGAGGCCGACGTGCGCCGGCAGAAGCGCGAGCTGGAGGAGACCCAGATCAAGCTGGCCCGGCGTCAGCGGCACAGCAAGAAGATGGACGCCCAGCGACGTGCCCCCCGGATCGTGGCGGGGGAGCGCAAGCGCTCCGCCCAGGAGTCGGCGGACAAACTGCGAGTGCTCCAGCAGAGCCGGCTGAGCGAAGCACGCGACCGGCTGGGGGAGGCCGCGGACGCGGTACGCGACGACGAGGAGATCCGCGTGGATCTGCCCCACACCGCCGTGCCCGCGGGCCGCACCGTCCTCAGGCTGCGCGACGTACGGCCGCGGTACGGAAAGCTGCACGAGGCGAACCTCGAAGTACACGGGCCCGAACGGATCGCCCTGATCGGACGCAACGGCGCCGGCAAGACGACCCTCCTGCGCACCCTCACGGGGGAGCTGCCTCCACTGTCCGGCGAGGCCACCGCGTTCGTCCCGCTGCGTTTCCTGCCGCAGCGCCTCGACGTCCTGGACGACGAGCTGAGCATTACCGCGAACGTCGCTCGCGAGGCTCCCGGAGTCACCGACAACCACATTCGCTCCCAGCTCGCGCGGTTCCTGTTCAAGGGCGCACGGGCACAGCAGCCGGTCGGCACTCTGTCCGGCGGCGAGCGCTTCCGCGCCGCGCTCGCCGCGATGATGCTCGCCGAACCGGCGCCACAGCTGCTGATGCTGGACGAGCCGACCAACAACCTCGACATCGCCAGCGTCCAGCAGCTCACGAGCGCCCTGGAGTCCTATGAGGGCGCGCTCATCATCGCGAGCCACAACCTGCCGTTCCTGGAGTCGGTCGGCATCACACGCTGGCTGCTGCTGGCCGACGAACTCCAGGAGAGCACGGGGGAGGAGGTCAGGGAGCTCCTGGAGGACCCGTCGGCGGACTGAGAACCCGGCGGGGGAGGACGGCGCGCGGAAATTCCGGAGAAATCGTCCGCCGTCCTGTCACACTCGCGCGCCGCGGGGTGTCAGGGCAGTGACGAGCTCAAGACACCCGGCTTAGGCGAGCCCATACCGGCCGCCTGATGAGGAGCGTTCCGATGTCCATCGCCCACGTTGTCGTCACCCTCCTGGCCGCCGCCCTGGTGGGCTTCTCGGCCGTCTCCGTCTTCGTCGGTGCCGAGTGGGTCGTGCGGCCCTTGGCCGACTACGGCGTTCCGAGCTCGTGGCGGATCTGGCTCGGCACGGCCAAGGCCGCGGGGGCGGTGGGCCTGCTGGCCGGCCTGTTCGTGCCCGTCATCGGTATCGCGGCGGGAATCGGCCTGGTGCTGTACTTCACCGGAGCCGTCGTCACCGTGATCCGGGCGCGCTGGTTCTCCCACCTCGCGTTCCCGCTGGTGTACGTGGCGCCGGTGGTCGGTTCCCTGGTGCTGGCCTTCGCGGTCTGAGGCGCGAATCCCCAGCTGGTCTTGACGCTGAGGACGTTCGCGGTCGTCTGGTAGGGGGATCAGCGGTGGAGCCGTGTCCGGATGGGCGGCGTCCACCGCCGCGGCGAACCGCTGGGTGGCCCACACCGCCAGGGCGTCGATGAGTGCTTCGCGGGTGGCGAAGCGCCGGTGCACGGTGGTGCGGGCACCGCCGGCGGCTTCTCCAACCGTGAGATCGCAGAAAAGACATAACGGTACATACCGGACAGAATCCCTCTTCTGTTCGGTATGCGATCTTGTGTGCAGGTCAGGCCGGGAAGCGGTGCAAGAGGGTCACGACGGCCACGATGGTGAAGGTCAGGCCGACCTTCATGCCCACGCACAAGGCAGGGCCTGCGCAGGATCGGGCCGTGTAGATACCGCTGACCACTGACCGGATCACACCCATGAAGGATGACGACACCGAACGTCAGGGACGCGACGAGCTCGTACGTCGACGCCTCGGATATCGGTCGGCCGGCTAGTCCCATGGTGACCATTCCTCGTGCCGTCACTCTGTCTCAGATGTGTCTTGGCCGGCCTCAGGTTCCGGCGTGGCACCCCTCCCAACCTCCGTGTTTCATGCATAATTTATATTATGCATGAAAGATTTGGCGGTGAGGGTGCGGTGTTGTTCGCCGATGCCAAGGCGGAGTTCTTCCTGTCGATCCGGCCGGCGAAGCCCGCCCCCGGCACGGTCGCCGGCTACGACAGCGACCTGCGCATCATCGGTGAGCTCGCCGCGCGTGCGTGTGGTGTGCCGTTGGCGGATCTGCGGGTCGACCGGCTGACCGGCCGTGTCCTGCGGGCCGCGTTCGCGGAGTTCGCCGATGATCACGCTGCGGCGAGCATTCTGCGTGCGTGGTCGGCGTGGAACCGGTTCATGAACTTCGCGGTGGCCGAGGAGTTCGTGGAGGGGAATCCGATGGCGGCGGTCCCCCATCCGAAGGCGCCGTCGAAGGCGCCGAAGCCGTTCCAGGGCGACGGGACGGCGCAGACCCTGCTGGAAAAGATCGCCGCGGGGGCGCGTGAGGCCCGGGACCCGTGGGTGGAGCGTGATCTGGTCGCTTTGGCGTTTCCCCTGGTCACCGGGGCTCGGTCGGCGGAGTTGCTGGGGGTGACGCTGGGTTCGTTCGGTGGCTCCCCTGGTGACCGGCGGGTCCAGTTGACCGGTAAGGGCGGTAAGACGCGGAGTGTGCCGGTGGAGGTGCCGTTGGAGCGTCTCGTGGACGCGTACCTGCTGTCGCGGATGGAACGCTTCGGGCTGGCGACGCTCCCCCTGACCGCTCCCCTGCTGGTCAACACACGCAACGAGCCGCTGCGCCGTGGTGGGCTGCAGTACCTGGTGAGCCAGTGTTATCGCTTCGCCGGCGTGCACGACCGGGTCTCGCGGGGGGCGCTGGTGCACACGCTGCGGCATGAGTTCGCGACGCGGCTCGCGGAGAACGGCGCGTCGGCGCACGAGCTGAAGGAGCTTCTCGGGCACTCCTCGATCACCACGGGCCAGCACTACGTGGAGTCCACGGCGCGGGAGCTGCGGCTGACCGCGAGTTCCAGTCCGACGTACGGGGTGCTGGACGCGTTGCTCACCGACGCCCCTCCCCCGTGATCGCGCGGGTTCCGGTCCAGGAGGCACGAGAGTGCCAGGTGTGACGGCGGGCGCCGCTAAGCGCTGCAGATGAGACCGGGGCGGGCATCGCCACATGGGTTCTGACCTGCGATGATGCGGTTTCTGGTGGTCCG
>DASQPY010000680.1:0-7993 GCA_035643735.1 Actinoallomurus sp.
GAACCGGCGCCCGAACCCGCGCTCACGGCCCCCGAGGAGGGCCGGTGAGAACACCGGACGCCGCCGCGAACCTGACGCGGCCCGCACCGCCCGCGGCGCCGTCTCGTACCGCCTGACCCTGTGGGCTCGGAGGAGGACTCATGACGTGTGGATCGCCGTCGTCGCGACGGGACTGGGCTGTTACGGGCTCAAGCTGGCCGGGCTCGTCGTCCCCCAGCGGGTGGTGGGGGATCCGCGGGTCCGGCGGTTCAGTGAGCTGGTGCCGGTCGCCCTGCTGACCGCGCTGATCGCGGTGCAGGCCCTGGCGCACGGCCGGGCCCTGGAGCTGGACGGTCCTCGCCTGGCCGGCGTGGCCGTCGCGGTCGTCGCCCTGCTGCTCCGAGCGCCGTTCCTGGTCGTGCTGCTGACCGCCGCCGCCGCGACCGCCGGGCTCCGCCTCCTCGGCCTCTGAGAGTCCCGGCAAGGCCGGCGCGGCCAACGAGCGAACAGCCGGATCGGACACGCTCGTGGCCGGGTCAGGTCGGTCTCTGGCCGAGTCAGGCCATACCTGCGGACCGCGCACGGCGAGCGGCTGAGGAGCCCCCGCCGGCCCGCGGCGACCCCACCCCGTACGGCCCCGCCGATGACGAGGAAGGCCCCGCCTTTCTGCTAACGACACCCCCGTCGGTTTGTAGAAACTTTGTTTTGACTGAGTTGTTGACGACGTAAGTTTCCTTCTTCACCATCAGGGGCACCTCGGCAGGCCTGCCACGTCCAGATCCCCCACCATCTCCATACGGAGGCAGCGATGGGTTGCTCGAACAGCGCCTCACCCGCCTATGGCGAGATGTCATGGTTCTGCTGTGGCGCCGCCTGGGGTCCCTGCGGGAGCGCCGGCGGCGGCGCGTGCGGTAACTGCAGCTCCGGCTCCCACCAGTGCGCCTGGCCGAACGCCTCGGCCGGCTGCTTCAACATCACCCGTCCCGACCAGTGCGGCGAGGGCCTGGCGCGCCGTACCTGCGGCCACGTCTTCTACGTGACCAGCCAGTGCAGCGGCTCATGCGTCAGCGTCTCGATCGCCGACTGCGGCCCGGACACCAACGCGTTCTGCGGCGAGCGCACCTGCTGCGGGTCGGCCTGTGCCTCCAACCGGATCATCGACCTGACCCCGTCCGCGTACAGCGCGATCGCCAGCCTTTCCACCGGACTCTCCCCCGTCCGCATCGACAGTTGACCGGAGGCCCCGCCATGCCCAGTCCCGACCGCCGCCGGTTCCTCACCTCCGCCGTGCTCGGTGGATCCGCGGTCGCCGGCGCGACCGCGCTCGGCTCCCTCGCCCCGGAGGCCGCCTTCGCGGCCCCGAAGATCGACCTGGACCCCGGCGCCCGCGACCCGAACTTCGCCGAGGGCAGGGTCACCGCGATCAGCGGTTCCATGCTCAAGGTCTCCGGGTCCGACAAGGCGCTCCACCGCATCTACATCACCCACGGGACCAGCGTCTGGAAGCTGCGCCCCACCACGTTCGACGAGATCCAGGTCGGCGACGGCCTGTACGCCCGGGGCGTGAAGATGCCCGACGGCGCCCTGGCCGCCGACGCGGTCTGGGTCAACATCGTCAACATCGATGCGTCGATCACCGCGATCGACGCGGGCCGGGTGCATCTTCACCACAACGGCAAGAAGGTCGTCGGCCACGTGGTGAACGGTACGACGGCCGCCGTCTACAACCACACGCCGGCCATCGCGGACCTGTCCGGGCTGCAGGTCGGCAAGCACGTCAAGGTGATCGGCGCCTGGCGGCCCGACACCAACGAGGTCGACATCGCGACCGTCTACGCCGGAATCTGAGCGGAGGTTCGTCATGCTCGAGTGGCCGGCGTCGGTCCAACCCCTGTTCGTCGGCGGCACTCTGCTGTGGTCCGGCGGGCTCAAGTGCTTCGCGCGGTCCGCGCGCCGCTCCGCCGAACGGTCCGCGCTCGCGTCGCTGGTCGGCGACGGGCGGGTCCTGGCCGCGTACCGGCTGACCGGAGTGCTGGAACTCGCGCTGGCCGCCGTGCTGCTCCTCCCGCCCGCGTACGCCGCGGAGACGGTGGCGGCCGCGGTCCTCGGCGCGGGCTTCATCGCCTATCTCACCTACGCCCGCGTCGTCGCACCCGAATCGTCCTGTGGCTGTCTGAGCAAACGCCGTACGCCCGTGACCTGGCGTGCCTTCACACGCGCCGGTCTGGTCCTGGCGGCGGCCCTGCTCGGCACCCGGGCCGGTGCCTGGTTGGGCGGCGCGGTCCGGCCGGCCTCGGCGGCCCTCCTGGTCGCCGAGGCCGCCGCCCTGGTCGCGCTCTCGCCGGAGGCCGACGGCCTCTGGCTGCTGCCACTGCGGCGGCTGCGGATCCGCATGCGGCATCCGCTCGCCGACCGGTCCTTCGAGATGCCCCTGGAGTCCAGCCTCCAGCAGCTCCTGGTCAGCCCGGCGTATCGCCAGGTCGGCCCGCTGCTGAAGTCGGGCCTGCGGGAGACATGGGACGAGCAGGACGTACGGGTGCTCTGCTACACGGCGGAGTACGACGGGACGGCCGCCACCGCCGTCTTCGCCGTGCCGCTGCGGCACTACAGCCCCGAGGACGTCCGCGTGGCGCTCGTCGACGAGTCGACCGAGTCCACGCTGCTCGTCGGCGCCTGAGAACGAGGGGTGGCCCGCGAGGAGCGGGCCACCACCCGTCGGCCGGCGTCGAAGATCTCGAAGCGCTCGGCCATCTCCGCGAACAGGGTCCCGTCCTCCTCGGGTACGGCGGAGCCGCAGCCGAGGCAGAAGTACACCCCGTCCTCGACCACGAAGTACTCACGTACCGCCCAGACACGACCGGCGTCGTGCCTGGCGAAGTCGAGGCGGACCCCGGCGCGTCCGGCGATCTGGACCTCGGTGCGCTGGAAGTCGGCGAAACCGGAGTGGCCGAGTGAGATCTCGACGCCCGAGGCCAGCCCGGCGGCGTCCTGTCTCGGCCGTGTCGGCCCCCGGAAGACGATGACGCTGTGCCGGCGGTCGCCCGGGTGGGTGAACCGGGCCGTCTCCCACGGGCTGTTCTTGAGGTTGGGGGGCCGTTCGTCCCAGCCGGCGGGTACGTGGACGGCGTAGCCGAAGTCGGGTTTCTCGATGCGCTGCCGGCCGGGGAGGGCCGGGGAAGGTTGGGCGGTGGATCAACGCCGCATTGAGAATAGCGGTTCGCGGCTCGGATCGGCCAGGGGCGGTCTACGGCACGACCCGCCGGCGTACGGCCCGCCAGCCCGCGAACAGCACGATCACCACCACGGGCAGGCACCAGAAGGCGATCCGGTCGGCCTCGCCGGCGAAGGCCATCAACACGACCACGACGGCGAGGAATCCGAGCGTGAGCCAGTTCGTGACCGGGGCTCCGGGCATGCGGAAGGAGGGCCGGTCGAGCTCGCCGCGGTTCGCGGCGGCGCGTAGCCGCAGCTGGCAGTAGAGCAGGGTCGTCCACACCGCGACCACGCCGAGCGAGGAGACCGACGTGGCGATGTCGAAGGCCATCTTGGGCACCGCGTAGTTGAGTACGACGCCGAACGTCAGCACGATCGCGGTGAACAGGATCCCGCCGTACGGGACGTGCCGGTCGTTCATCCTCCCGACGAAGCCGGGCGCCTCGCCCCGGACCGAGAGGGCGCGCATGACGCGGCCGGTGGCGTACAGGCCCGAGTTGCACGAGGACAGGGCCGCGGTGAGCACGACGGCATTCATGATGTCGCCGGCACCGGGCACGCCGAGCCGGGTGAAGACCGTGACGAACGGGCTCTCCCCGGCGCTGTACGCGGTCCAGGGCAGCACCATGACCAGCAGGAGCACCGAGCCGACGTAGAACACGCCGATCCGCCAGACGACGCCGTTGATCGCCTTGGGCAGCACCCGCCGCGGATGCCGCGTCTCGCCGGCCGCGATGCCCACCATCTCGATCCCGGAGTAGGCGAAGACCACGGCCTGCAGGCTCATGAGCACCACCGGCAGGCCGTGCGGCAGGAAACCACCATGGGAGACGAGGTTCGCCGGGCTCGCGTGCTCGTGGCCGACGCCCGCGCCGGTCAGCACCAGCCCGAGCCCCACGAAGAGGAACGTCACGATCGCGAGGACCTTGATCACCGCGAACCAGAACTCCAGCTCGCCGAAGAGCCGTACGGACAGGAGGTTCACGGTGAGCAGGAACACCAGGGCGGCCAGCGCGACGACCCACTGCGGCACGCTCGGCAGCCACCGGTGCGTGTAGATCCCCACGGCGGTCGTCTCGGCGACGCCGGTCATGGCCCAGTTGAGCCAGTAGAGCCAGCCGCTGGCGAAGCCGGCCCACGGGCCGATGAACTCCCGCGCGTACGACACGAAGCTGCCGGCCGTCGGCCGGTGCAGCACGAGCTCGCCCAGGGCCCGCATCACGAAGAAGGCGGCGACACCGCAGACGGCGTAGGACAGGATCAGCCCGGGGCCGTCCCCGGCGAGCTTGGCGCCCGCGCCGAGGAACAGCCCGACCCCGATGGCACCGCCGATCGCGATCATCCGGACCTGGCGGTTGCTCAGGGACTTGGCGTACTCCTCATCGCCCTCGCCGGTCAGCGCGCCCGGAGGGTCCAGTGTTCTCGACACGCCGCCCCCGATCGCCGTCCCCGTGGATTGCCTTGATGCCCGAATATGGGCCTGACCATACAAGACATCGGAGAGCGCACATGCCGTGACAGCCGCGATCAGGGCCCTTTCGGACATCTTGAGTGTCGGGACCCGAACTGTCAGAGGGGACCCGTTAGGCTCATGGGGCCGCCGTGCGACCGGTAGCCAAGAGACGACAAACCTTCTACGCTGGCGCGTGTTCTCGGCACGCGCGGGTGTCGCATGCCTGAAGGAGGCGCATCGCGCATGGGTGACTCGTTCGTGCATCTACACGTGCACACCGAGTACTCGATGCTCGACGGGGCGGCCCGTCTCAAGGAGATGTTCGCCGAGGTCGGCAAACAGGGCATGCCGGCGGTCGCGATGACCGACCACGGCAACACTCACGGCGCGTACGACTTCTACAAGCAGGCCACCGCCGCCGGGGTCACGCCGATCATCGGCATCGAGGCGTACGTCGCGCCCGGCTCGCGCTACGTCAAGCAGCCGGTCCGCTGGGGCGAGCCCAGCCAGAAGAGCGACGACGTCTCCGGTGGCGGCCACTACACCCACAAGACGATCTGGGCGCGCGACAAAGAAGGCCTGCACAACCTCTTCAAGCTGACGAGCCGTGCCTACACCGAGGGGTTCGTGCGCAAGTGGGCCCGCATGGACTTCGAGCTGCTCGAGGAGCACTCGGCCGGTCTGATGGCCACCACCGGCTGCCCGTCCGGCGAGGTGCAGACCCGGCTGCGGCTCGGCCAGTTCGACGAGGCGCTCAAGGCGGCGGCCAAATACCAGGACGTCTTCGGCAAGGACAACTACTACCTCGAGCTGATGTACCACGACCTCGACATCGAGCGCCGCGTCCGCGACGGGCTCGTCGAGATCAGCAAGAAGCTCGGCATCCCGCCCGTCGTCACCAACGACTCGCACTACACGCGTGAGTCCGAGTCCGCCGCGCACGACGCGCTGCTGTGCATCCAGACCGGCAAGCAGCTCGCCGACCCCAACCGCTTCAAGTTCGGCGGCTCGGGCTACTACCTCAAGACCGCCGATGAGATGCGGGCGATCGACAACTCCGACATCTGGGCCGAGGGCTGCCGCAACACGCTGCTCGTCGCCGAAAAGGTCGACCCGTCCGGCATGTTCGAGTTCCGCAACCTCATGCCGCGCTTCCCGGTCCCCGAGGGCGAGTCCGAAGAGTCGTGGTTCCGTAAAGAGGTCTGGCTCGGCATGGACCGCCGCTTCCCCGGCGGCTACGACGAGGAGCACCGCAAGCAGGCCGAGTACGAGATGGACGTCATCTGCCAGATGGGGTTCCCCTCCTACTTCCTCGTCGTCGCCGACTTCATCATGTGGGCCAAGAACAACGGCGTCGCCGTGGGCCCGGGCCGTGGCTCCGCGGCGGGCTCCCTGGTCGCGTACGCCATGGGCATCACCGACCTCGACCCGCTGCCGCACGGGCTGATCTTCGAGCGGTTCCTCAACCCCGACCGCGTCTCCATGCCCGACATCGACGTGGACTTCGACGAACGCGGGCGGGCCGACGCGATCCGCTACGTCACGGAGAAGTGGGGCGCCGACAAGGTCTCCATGATCGCCACCTTCGGCACCATCAAGGCGAAGGCCGCGATCAAGGACGCCGGCCGCGTCCTCGGCTTCCCGTACGCCCTCGGTGACAAGATCTCCAAAGCCTTTCCGCCCGCGGTGATGGGCAAGGACATCCCGCTGTCGGGGATCTTCGACAGCAAGCACCCGCGCTACGGCGAGGCCGGTGAGCTGCGGAAACTGTACGACGAAGATACCGACGTCAAGCAGATCATGGATCTGGCGCAGGGCCTGGAGGGGCTGATCCGCCAGACCGGTGTGCACGCCGCCGGCGTGATCATGTCGGCCGAGCCGCTGACCGACCACATCCCGATCATGCGCCGCGACAGCGACGGCGTGATCATCACGCAGTTCGACTACCCGACCTGCGAGACGCTCGGCCTGCTGAAGATGGACTTCCTGGGCCTGCGCAACCTCACGATCATGCAGGACGCCCTGAAGGCCATCAAGCTCAACAAGGGCGAGGACATCGACCTGCTCGAGCTTCCGCTGGACAACCGCAAGGCGTACGAGCTGCTGGCCCGCGGCGACACGCTCGGCATCTTCCAGCTCGACGGCGGCGGCATGCGCTCGCTGCTGCGGCTGATGCGCCCGGACAACTTCGAGGACATCTCCGCCGCCCTCGCGCTGTACCGCCCCGGCCCCATGGGCGCCAACTCCCACACCAACTACGCGCTGCGCAAGAACGGCCAGCAGCCGATCACGCCGATCCACGCGGAGCTCGAAGAGCCGCTGCGGGAGATCCTCGACACGACCCACGGCCTGATCGTCTATCAGGAGCAGGTCATGGCCATCGCGCAGAAGGTCGCGGGCTACAGCCTGGGCCAGGCCGACCTGCTGCGCCGCGCGATGGGCAAGAAGAAGAAGTCCGAGCTGGACAAGCAGTACGCCACGTTCGAGTCCGGCATGCAGGAGCGCGGCTTCTCGGCGGCGGCGATCAAGGCGCTGTGGGACATCCTGCTGCCCTTCTCCGACTACGCGTTCAACAAGGCGCACACGGCCGGGTACGGCCTGGTCTCCTACTGGACCGCCTACCTCAAGTCCAACTACTCCGCCGAGTACATGGCGGCGCTGCTCACCTCGGTCAAGGACGACAAGGACAAGAGCGCGCTCTACCTCAACGAGTGCCGCCGCATGGGCATCAAGGTGCTGCCGCCGGACGTCAACGAGTCCGACGCCGACTTCACCCCGAAGGGCGACACCGAGATCCTGTTCGGCCTGACCGCGATCCGCAACGTCGGCGGCAACGTCGTCGACGCCATCATCGCGGCGCGCAAGGAAAAGGGCCGCTTCACCGACTTCCAGGACTTCCTGCGCAAGGTGCCACCCCAGGTCTGCAACAAGCGGGTGGTCGAGTCGCTGGTCAAGGCCGGTGCCTTCGACGACCTCGGGCACGAGCGCAAGAGCCTGGTGATGGTGCACGAGGCCGCCATCGACGCGATCATCGACATCAAGCGCAACGAGGCGATCGGGCAGGACTCCCTGTTCGGCGGGGCCGAGGACGTGGTCGACACGACCTTCGACGTCGCGATCCCGGAGGGGGAGTGGGACAAGACCACCCTGCTCGCCTTCGAGCGCGAGATGCTCGGCCTGTACGTCTCCGACCACCCGCTGCTCGGCATCGAGCACATCCTGTCGGCCAACGTCGACTGCTCGATCGCCGCCCTCACCGCCGACGAACGCCCGGACGGGCAGATCGTCACCGTCGGCGGCCTGGTCTCGGGCCTCCAGCGCAAGGTCACCAAGAAGGGCGACTCCTGG
>DASQPY010000681.1:0-9466 GCA_035643735.1 Actinoallomurus sp.
CTTCTCGACCTGCGGGAGTTCCCTGTCGGTCAAGAGCGCGATGCTCTCGGTCGCAGGTCCGCACGAGAAGCTGCTGGTGGGCCGGGACGCGCACAAGTCAGTGGTCTCAGGGCGGGGAGGAGGACCTCCTTGGCCCGAACCGTGCCGCGGAGTTCGATCCCCTCCAGCTCATCATCGATATCGGCGCGCTCGGGGTGACGGGCTACAGCTGCGCCGATTGGCTTCGCGATCATCATGGCATCAACCTGCACGTGTCCGACCATCGCAGGATCAGCGCACAACTGACCTACGCCGATGACGAGGAGACGGTCCGGCCGCTGGTCGCGGCGCTACGCCATCTGACCGCGGAGGCCGGGCGGGGGAACGGTGAACTCGGGCGGGCCGGTGAGATTCACGTGCCGCCACCGGAGGAGCTACGGCTCGAACTCGTGCACCTGCCGCGCGACGCCTTCTTCGGCCCCGCCGAGCAGGTGCCGATCGACCAGGCGGCAGGACGAGTGACCGCCGAGATGCTCACGCCCTACCCGCCCGGCATCCCGGTGGCGGCACCCGGCGAGCGGCTGAACAAGGCCGTCGTGGACTACCTGCGTACCGGCGTGGAAACGGGCATGGTCGTTCCGGACGCGGCCGATTCAGAGTTGAAGAGCGTGCGGGTCTACAAGGAGCCATAAGAGAGGACAACGGGCGCCTTGATTCCGGATCAGCACCTCACCCACACGATCGTCAGGCTCGCCGGCGCTCGGGTCGGTCCAGTCAGGGCGGAAGCCGCCGACCGTGATGGCCTTGGAGGCGGGAGTACCGGAGCTCCAGGCCGGCAGGGGCAGAGGTCCGGGTTCACAGGTGGTAGGCGGCCCGGAAGAGGTCGGCCATCGTCAGCGAGAAGACGATGGCGAGGGCGATCGCCACCAGCAGGAAGGCGATCGCCCACGTACGGGCGCGCAGCAGCGGAAGCCCGCCGCCATCGGCGTCGCGGCCGTCCCCGGCCGGCCCATGCGGTTCCATCACAGTTCCTTCCGGTAGACGAGGTCGACGGCCACGGCGCCGACGGCGGCGATCACAACGCCGATCCCGACGAACACCCAGCCGGAGCCGACCGAGCCGGTGCCGGTCAACCGCCACCACCCCTTGGCGTAGATGACGATCAGGGGGACCAGCAGCATGCCGGAGAGCACGAGCAGGCCGTACAGGCGGCGCAGCTTGAACTGCCGGACGGTGGCAAGGTAGCGATCCACCGAGGGTTCCGGCCCGGTCGCCGAAGCGGGGGGCTGGGCGGGAGCGGTCCGCGTGGTCTTCGAGGACGCGGCGGGCGCGGCGCGGTTCTGTGGTCGGGACGAGGCTTGCTCTGACATGGAAGATCTCCTTGGACAGGCGTGTCAGGCGCGCTTGCGGGCGAGGTAGCCCTTGGGCTCGGAGACGATGAGCGCGGCGCCTACGAACATCACGACGGATCCGATGATCACGGCGGAGCTGAAGGGGACCCCGTAGACGGTGATGGAGAAGAAGGCGATGAAGAAGAATCCGAAGGTGCCGGCCAGTACACCGCCACGGACGGCTCCCGCGTATGCGATGCCTATGTAGTAGCCCATGATCATCCAGATGGCCCAGCCGAAGCCGATGACCGCGCCGAAGGTGATCAGCTTGGGATCGCTCCAGACCCGGCCCGCCATCGTGCGGGCGACCGGGAACAGGGCGAACATGAGCGCGTTGGCGATGATGAGTTCCAGGAAGGCCCGCCACCACAGAAAGCCTTCGGCGGGCATGAGGTCGGTGCCCGCGGCGATGGCGAAGTTCTCAAAACCCCAGGTGAGGACGGCGCCGACGATGACGAGGATGCCGACGAACTCATAGATGCCATGAGTGGGGGAGACGACCTTCCCGCCGGAGAGCACCACCCAGATGCCGATGCCGAGGCCGGCCAGACCGATCAGTGTCGACCAGCGCAGGATCTTCTCGCGGTAGAGGATGCCGCTGATGATCGCGCCGACGACGCCGAACAGACCACCGATGGGCCCGGCGAGCGCACCGCCGATCAGCGCCGCGGCGACCGCGTAGCAGAGGTCTCCCACGAACCCTCCGACGGCGACGAACAGCGTCCACCAGCTCACCGGGTGACCGAACAGCCGGTACGCATCGCGCCACGTCCCCGAGACGAGCGCGAACACGGCGATGCCCAGCACGCCGAACGGCACCTGCAGGAGCGCGACGATGGCGAAGGCCCCGGTGGGCTGCTCCAGGTTGAACGGCGGCTTGGTGACGAGAACGCTCAGCAGACCCAGGGCGAGCCCGAGCGCGGGCCCGGCCAGCATCGCGTACACCATGCCGACCCGGGTCTTCTTCCCATCGGCCGCACGGGAGCGCTCCGGTAGCGACGGTCCGGGCGCGGCGGGCGTCGTGGCGGTCATGGCGCCCCACCTGCCATCGCGGCACCCTCCGGGGCCGCCGCGGTTCCGGCTGTTCCGGCGTTCATCCCCAGCTGGCCGAGCAGCTTGTCCAGGTCCAGCTGGAACCGGATGACCGGCCGGATGTGATCGGCGAGCGCGTACCGGCGTAGCAGCTGCCCCGCGTACTCGCGCTCCTCGGCGATGTGCAGCCAGCCCACCGTGGACAGGCTGACCAGCTCCTCACGGAGCGCGCGCAACTCCACCGCGCGGTAGTGCGCGAGCAGGAGGTCGAAGAGTTCGTGTTCCCAGATGCCGTGCGCGTCGGTTGCGTACAGCACGGTGGTGACGGCGTACTTCAGCGGAGGTTTCATCGGTCTCACTGCCTCGCGTGGTAAGGGCGCTCGGGGGGACGGCGGCTCGGGAGGATGGAGGAGGTTCGGGAGACGGACACTTAGGGGCAGATGCCGGACCGGCTCGGCTCAGCCCTTCCCCGGCCCCCGGATCGCCGGGCAGGGGACCGCCCCGACGGGTCCGGAGGGAGGACGGCCGGCGGCGCAGGAGCGGCCTGCGAGTGCCTCACAGGCCGCGGCATCGCCGGCGGGCCGCCGGAACAGCAGCTCCCGCAGAAGGCGGTGGCCACGGGGATGTTCGGCTCGGCGCGTTCGGATATGGCCCCGCCCGTGATCGTCTCCGCCACCGCTACCGCGCCGCGTTCTCGCCTGGTGGCGGCGCGCGTTCGGATGGCCTCCTTTCCCTGTGGTGGCTGCCGGCCTGCTCACCCGCGCCGGCCGGGTGGCGGCGACGTGCGCGGCGATGGGGGCAACCCACCGAGTGGCCGACCAGTACGGCCGTGGCGATGCCGAGAGAGTCGAACGGCGGTTGGTCCAGTTCCCGATGCCGACAGGGCCACCGCCGGCCAGCGGCGACCGTCCATGACCCGGCAAGCCGAACTTGATCACGGCGTGTACCGGCCGGCGCCTGAGCCTGGTGCTGTGAGAAGTGCGTGGTCCCGCCGAGACCGTGACCGGTCGCTCCGAGTCGCGCAGCCGGAGCGGCCGGACGGTGAACCCGTCATCGTCGAGCGGCCCAAGCCCGAGTCTCAGCGCCGCGTTGCCGTCGAGCAGATAGCTGACGAACCGCATTCCGCGGCCGGCCGGCCACCGAAATGCGTCGGCCCTCGTCCTTCGGAAAGGACGAGGGCCTTGGCCCTGCTCTGAGTGGCGCGAGCCGGACTTGAACCGGCGACCTCTGGGTTATGAGCCCAGCGAGCTACCGAACTGCTCCACCGCGCACGCTTACGCTACATGATCACGACACGTGCGCGGACCATTTCCGGTCGGCCGATGATGCGCGGCCACCGGGGGTCGCCGCGGGTGGCGCCGACGATACGCGCGGCCGCCTCGGTGCGCGGATGGGCGAAGACCCGGTACACGCTCCCCGACTCGCCGTCCAGCATCGCCACCCGGTCGTCCTCCAGGTGATGGTGGGCAGGGCCGCCGAGGGTCCATGGTCGGCGCGCCACATTGTCACAGCGCCTTACCTGATGCTGGATCGGAGCAGTCCGAGCCCGTTCCCTTCTGCGGGCATGGCGAGTAGGGCCTTCTCCGACCGTGAACCAATCGCGACCAATATCCGGCTCACCGTCCGCTCAGCGAACCTTCCTGGACTACCTGGCGAAAGTATGGTCTTGACGCCGCACGACGGCGCGATCTAGCGTGCGATCAAGAGATTCGTGGTCGCAAATTGGTGTTAATTGGTTTGATTGGCGGGCGAGTTCACGGCCAACGGCGCCGCGTCGAGACATGTCTACGGCGGTGGCGGGCCACACCGGGTGGCTCGCAGATGTTGGTGCTGAACGCGCCGGGGACCAGTTCGCCGGCCGGGTACGGCCGGCGGCGGCAAGATCTTCGTGCAGCTCATGCACGGTCCGGTGCTGCTGCCCGACGAGCTTCGCGTTGCACGTACGGTTCTCCTCGCTACTGCCGGTGGAGGAGGGCCCAACGCGTTCTCGCGCCGCTACGCGCGGTCGCACCGACGCTGCTGGACACGATCACCGAGCTGCGCTACCACGAGGCCGCCGAAGAACTGCGCGCCGTCTATGGCCACGAACGCTACGACCGACTCGCCGCGATCAAGAAGCGCCACGACCCGCACAACCTGTTCCGCATGAACCACAACATCACGCCTACCGCCTGACCCAGGCCGCGTGGCATACCAGCCCGTCCACCTACATCGTCACTGAGAAGGACGCCTCGCTCCCGGTCGCGGTACAGGAGAAGATGGCCGGCCGCACAAATGGCGTTCGCCGGATCCCGACCGGCCATTCCCCGTTCTTGTCCCGCCCTGCTGAGCCGGCCGCGCTTCTCGACGAAATCGTCGGGAGTCGGCCCCGGCCCGACAGACCGGGCGGGTCACGTGGGCGCGTCGGCGGGCGCTCCCTCAGGTCGGTGCCGCGGCAGGGGCATAGACGTCTCGGGTGAGCCCGAACTCGCCGATCGCGACGGCGCGGCGCTCGGCCATCGAGCGGTTCGCGGCGGTGCCGACCAGTACGCTCCTGATCCCGTCCTGGAAGCCCGCGCGGCGGTGTAGCGGGTCCGGCGCGGCCTCGCGGAACATGTCGTCGAGTAACCGGTCGTCGCCTCCGCCGTGCGCACCGTCGCCCTCGGGGATCGGGATGCGCTCGGCTCGTGACCAGTGCCGCTGGAGGATCAGCTCGGTTCCGGGGCGGCGGGACCCGTCGGCGTCACCGGCGCGGTCGGGAGCGACGCTCGGGTCGAGGGCGGGCGGGCGCGGCCGGCCGAGGACGTCGCCCGCCGACTCGGGCAGTACCGCGGCGCGCTCGCACACGTTCAGCTCAAGGCGCCCTTCGGTGCCGTTGAACGCGACGCGGTATCCCTCCCATGGGGCATGCGCGTTCAGCGAGTACGTCAGGGCCGGCCCGCGCTCGTACCGGACGAGGACCGCCATGTTGTCCTCGATGTCGATGTCCGGGGAGAAGACATCACCGTCGCGGACATAGCCGTCCTCCTCGCGCGCCCGCCCGTACAGTGCCGAGAGCCGCGGGCTGGCGTCGAGGTCGAGGGCGAACGGGTCGTCGGCGGGCGGCGGGGCGCCGTGGTCGCGGCGGGCCCGGCCGATCGGCCCGTCGGGGCCGTAGAACCGCAGGGCGCCGAGGGCGAAGACGGTCTCCGGCAGGTCGTCCAGCCACCAGCCGACCAGGTCGAAGTGGTGCGTCGCCTTGTGCACCAGGAGTCCGCCGCTGTTCTCCTTCCGCCGGTGCCAGCGCCGGAAGTAGTCGGCGCCGTGCACGGTGTCCAGCACCCACTCGAACACCACGGAGGTGACCCGGCCGATCGCGCCTTCCATGAGGAGGCGCTTGACCTCAGAGTTCCGGGGCGAGTAGCGGTAGTTGAAGGTGACGACCAGTTCGCCGTCGGCGCGCAGGGCGGCCTCGGCGATCCGGCGGCAGCCGTCGGCGTCGGTCGTGAGCGGTTTCTCGCAGATCACGTCGCAGCCGAGGTCGAGAGCCGCGGTGACGTACCGCGCGTGTGTGGCGTCCACTGTTGTGACGATCACCGCTTCGGGCCGCTCGCGTTCCAGCATCGGCACGAAGTCGTCGGTGTGGTACGCCGGTGGCTCGCCGGCGCCGCCGTACGCGTCGGTGTACAGGCGCTGGTAGTAGGCCATCCTCCTGCGGTTGGTGTCGCACAGGGCGACGGGGACTCCGGTGTCGCGGTGCGTTCCCAGGAGAGCCGCGAAGTACATCTCGGCACGGTGGCCCGTCCCGACGAGTGCGTACCGCCGTCGACCGCGATCGGCACGGTCCGCGTGTGTCATCCCGCCTCCCGTTCATGGGCGGGTGGCGGCCCACCGATCGCGGGCCGCCACCACCCGGGGCACTCTCAGCTCGTCGCGGACTTCACCTGGTCCAGGTACTCCTGGACCGCCTTCGGAACCGAGACGCGGTTGAAGAGCACCTCCTCGTTGATCCGGCTGAGGATCTTCTCCACGTCGCCCGCGCCCTTCGGCGGCAGCGGCGGAGGCGGGGCGAGCCCGGGGGCGATCTCCTTGACGAAGGACGCGGACTTCTGGTCCGCGGGACCCAGTTCCCCGGTGATCTGCGCGCGGAGCTGGGTGTTGATCGGCAGCCCGCGGTCGCTCAGCTGGAGCTTGGCGGCCTCCGGGTCGTTGATCAGGAAGTTGACGAACTGCGCCGCTTCCTTGGGGTGCTTGCTCCGGCCCGAGAGCGACCAGAACATCGCGGGCTTGAGGAAGGTGCCGGGCTTGGCGGCCTGCGACTCACCGGGCATGCGCAGGAGTTCGAGGGGGGCCTTCGAGTCGGCGGACAGGGCGGCCAGCTGGTTGGTCCACCAGAAGCTCGACGCGCCCTTGCTCGTGGCGAGCAGCGACTGGTCGATGCCGGCGGACCAGGTCTCGTGCGTCACCGACGCCGGCGGCTCCGCCTTGCTGTCGCGCATCTTCACGATGAGGTTGAACCAGGCCGTCAGCGTCTGGGGTGACATGCCCGGCTTGCCATCGGCGGTGAACAGGTCCTCGCCGTGCTGGCGGGCGAACACCTGGAGCCCGCCGTCGTAGTAGCCCATGTTCTCGGTGCCGTGGACGGCGTTCTTGGTCGCCTGGGTGATCTTGGCCGCGGTGTTCACGAAGTCGTCCCACGACCAGGTCTTGTCATCGGGGAGGGTGACCCCGGCCTGCTTGACGAGCTTGGGGTTGACCACGAGCGCGAAGGCGTTGACCCCGGTGGGGATCGCGTACGTCTTGCCGTCGAGCTGGCCGGTCGGTATGACCGACTTGTCGAGCTGAGAGTCGTTGATCACGCTGGGCATGAACTGCCTGAGGTCGGCGAGAGCGCCGCGGTCGGCGTACTCGTGCACGTAGCGGAAGTCCTGCTGGATGATGTCGGGGGTGTTGCCGCCCGCGACCGTCGTGGCCAGGCGGTCCCAGTAGCCGTCCCACCCGGTGTAGGTCGGGCTGATCACCACGTTCGGGTGGGACTTCTCGTACAGCGTGATGAGCTTCTTCGTCGTCGTGTGCCGGCTGTCACTGCCCCACCACGTCATCGTCAGGTGGATCTTGCCGTCCGAGCTCGACCCTCCACCGCAGGCGCTCAGGGGCAGGGCCAGGGCCAGGGCGAGCGGCACCGCGAACGCTCTGAAGCGCCGGCCGCCCCCTCGGCGGACGCCTCGAGGTTTGTGGAACACGGGAGTTCTCCTTTCTCCGTTCACTTGAGCCCGGTTGTGGCGATGCCGCGTACGAGGTATCGCTGACCGGCGAGGAAGAATCCGAAGACCGGCGCCAGGGAGACGATCGACATGGCGAAGACCGGCCCCCACGGCGTCTGGCTGGTGGCGTCGACGAAGGTCCGCAAGGCGACCGGAACGGTGTACATCTTCGGATCGGTGAGGAACACCAACTGGTGGAAGAAGTCGTTCCACGTCCAGATGAAAGTGAAGACCGCGGTCGTCGCCAGCGCCGGTTTAGAGAGCGGCAGGATGATCCGGAAGAAGATTCCGAAGTGCCCGCAGCCGTCGATTCTGGCGGCCTCGTCGAGGTCCCGGGGAAGCGACCGGATGAACTGCACCATCAAGAAGACGAAGAACGCGTCGGTGGCGAGCAGTTTCGGCACGATCAACGGCAGGTAGGTGTTCAGCCAGCCGAGTTTGGAGAAGAGGATGTACTGCGGCACGATCACGACGTGGATCGGCAGCATGATCGTGCCGAGCATCAGCGCGAACCACATCTTCTTCAGCCGGAACTCCAGCCGCGCGAAGGCGTAGGCGGCCGCCGAGCAGGCCAGCAGGTTCCCCGCGATCGCCCCGGTCACCACGATCAGCGAGTTGACGATGTACCGGCCGAAGGAGATGCCATTGGCGTTCCAGCCGGCGGCGTAGTTCTTCGTCGTGTAGCTCTTCGCCAACAGGCCGGAGTGGCTGAAGATGTCGGACGTGTGCTTGAAGGAGCCGACCAGCATCCAGATCAGCGGATACAACATCACGAGGCCGAAGAGGATCAGTCCCGCATGCGCGAACACCCCGGGGGCGCCGGGACCGGGGCCGGCGCGCCGCCGCGCTCGTCATCACGTTAGTCGTCGCCATAGAACACCCAGAATCTCGAGACGAAGAAATTGAGAGCGGTGAGCACCGCGACGATGAGCACGAGAACCCATGCGAGCGCCGCCGCGTATCCCATGTCGAAACTGCCGAAGCCCTTCTGGTAGATGTAGAGCGTGTAGAAGAGCGTCGAATCCGCCGGCCCTCCCTCGCCGCCGCTGACGATGAACGCCTGGGTGAAGCTCTGAAACGCGTGGATGAGCTGGAGGACCAGGTTGAAGAAGACGATCGGCGACAGCAGCGGCAGCGTGATCCGGGTGAACCGCCGGATCCGGCCTGCTCCGTCCAGCGCCGCGGCCTCGTAGTAGGTGTGCGGGATCTGCCGCAGCCCCGCAAGGAAGATCACCATCGGTGCGCCGAACGTCCACACGTTTAACGCGATCAGTGACCCGAGCGCGAACCGGGGGTCGGAGACCCAGCCGGGCAGGTCGTGGAAGCCGAGATGCCCGAGCAGCCCGTTCACCAGGCCGTTCGTCCCGAACATCTGCCGCCACAGCACGGCGATGGCGACACTCGTGCCGAGCAGCGACGGCAGGTAGTAGATGGACCGGTAGAGCGCCAGCCCCCCGATACCCCGGTCGAGCACCACGGCGAGCGCCAGCGCCAGCACGAGTTGCAGCGGCACCGAGACGCCGACGTAGATGAAGGTCACCTTCAGCGCGTGGTAGAAGCGCGGGTCGCCGAACATGCGGCGGTAGTTCTCCAGCCCCGACCATTCCGGCGCGTTGAGCAGGTTGTACTTCGTGAACGACAGGTACGCGGAGGCCAGCAGCGGCCCCAGCGTGATGAGGAACAGGCCCGCGAACCACGGCGCCAGAAAAATGTAGTGCGCGTAACGCTCTGAGAAGGAGCGCCGCGGACGGACGCCGCGCCGGGCACGTCTGCGCTGCTCGCCCGCCGGCGCGGCGGATGAGTCCCCGTGGCCTTCGCCTCCGGCGGCCGGCAGGGCCGTGG
>DASQPY010000682.1:0-11355 GCA_035643735.1 Actinoallomurus sp.
CGGCTGCAACAGCCTCCGGTTGAGACCTCGTTGATACGAACGGCGCGCGACCCTGTAACCGCAGGTCAGATACCGTTTTTTGCTGACCGCATGGGTGGGCACAGCTGGATTCGAACCAGCGACTCCTGGTTTGTAAGACCAGTGCTCTAACCACTGAGCTATGCGCCCCTAGCCGGAAGGTCCGGCGACCGCAAAGCCTACCGGGATCAGCGGCCTGGCCGCCAAACCAGCGTGGGGGTCCGGGTCACGTGGGTGCGCCGCGACGGCGTAGAACACGGCTCAGGGCCGCTTCGACCTCCTCCGACAGGCCCGGGGCGTCTGAGGTGGCCGAGGTGTCCATCGCGGGTTCGGCCGTCCGTACGTGGCCGCAGTCGCGGCACTCGATCTCGCCCAGCCGGCAGACCAGGCCTGCCGAGTGGCAGGCCGCGCAGTGGTCCAGGTCGGCCCGCCAGTCGACGAGCGACTGGCAGTTCGGGCAGACCAGGACCTGTCGTTCTTCGCGGACCCCGCGTTTCCATGGGCTCGCGCCGCGGATCGGGTCGGTCTGCCGGGCCCCGCAGCGATAGCAGGGCATGGCCCCCTCCAGAGTGTCCGGGGCCGGGCTCGATGGGAGCCCGGCCGCAGGAGACTATGAGATGTCGGCGAGTGCCTTGCGGTACTCGTCGAGGTCACGGGCGTCCGGGATGGCGTTCTCGACCTTCCAGCGGACCACGCCGTCCTTATCGATGATGTAGGTCCCGCGCTTGGCCAGACCCGCGTCCTCGTTGAAGATCCCGTAGGTCTGCGCCACGCCGCCGTGCGGCCAGAAGTCCGAGAGGAGGGGGAATTCGTAGCCCTCCTTCTCGGCAAAGGCCCGGTGGGCGAAGACCGAGTCGATGGAGACCGCCAGTACCTGCACGTCGTCACCGCCGAGCGTGGGCAGTTCGTCGCGGATCGAGCAGAGCTCGCTGGTGCAGATGCCGCTGAACGCCAACGGGTAGAAGACCAGGATCACGGTCTTCTTGCCCTTGAAGTCCGAAAGTTTCACCGGCGTGCCGTGCTGATCCTTCAGCTCGAAGTCCGGTGCGGCGTCGCCGACCTCAATCGCCATGTTCTCTACCTCTCAACGGATTTTCGGACGCAGACGTCAGTCTGCCATCCGGGGCCGAAGAGGTTGCCACGAGACACTCTTCGCCGCGAGCGGCATCCAACGACATGACGATTTCCCCTGCGGGGGAATCGGTCAGCGCCGTGACTTGGGTGTGACCAGTCGTGTTCCGGACCACTCGCGGGCCGCGCTGACGCTGCTCGTCTGCGACAGGCCGGCCGTCTGTGCGGCCTCACCGATATCGCTGGGCTCCACATGGCCATCGCGCCCCGCCTTCGGCGTCAGCAGCCAGATGTGGCCACCGTCCGCCAACGTGGTGAGCGCGTCGGACAATGCGTCGAACAGATCACCGTCGTCGTCGCGCCACCACAACAGCACGACGTCGACCACGTCCTCGTAGTCCTCGTCGACCAGCTCGTTCTCTGAGACCGTCTCGATGGAGCTTCGCAGCTCCTCGTCGCAGTCGTCGTCGTAGCCGATCTCCTGCACCACCTGGCGCGGCTTGATGCCGAGCCGTTCGGCCAGGCTGCTCTGCGCCTGACCCGCGGTCGCGCTCACGAACGTCCTCCCTGTGTCGGGGCCGCGTTTTCGGGCCGCCATGATCATTGCCGGTCACCCTTGAGGTGCGGCATTGCCGGACAGTTCACACGGCGGACCGCCTCGTGCGCAAGTGTCTTGCCCGCATGGGAGCAAACCCGTCCACCTGTGTCAACCGCTGTCCATGAAGCTCAGCCGTACCTTGCGCACGACATTGTCCACGTTGAGGTCGACTACGGCCACCGATTGCCACGTCCCCAGGGCCATCTTCCCCTCCACGACCGGAATGGTCGCGTGCGGCGGAACGATGGCCGGCATCACGTGTGACCTGCCGTGTCCGAGTGACCCGTGGGAATGAGCCCATCGATCGTCTTTGGGAAGCAACGCGCGCATCGCGTCGAGTAGGTCGACTTCGCTCCCCGATCCGAGCTCGATGAGGGCGATTCCCGCCGTCGCGTGCGGGACGAAGATGTTGAGAAGTCCGTCTCCGGCACCGGCTCGGCTCAGAAATGTTTCGCAGTCGCCGGTGATGTCGTGCACCGTCTCCCTACTGCCGGTGGCCACACGGATCACTTCAGTTCGCATGTGCCATATCTACCCGTCCCTGTCGATCACCGCGCGCGTTCGGGAAACCTCGCCATCGGCGCGCGGCCGTCGTTTCACCTCCTGACGGCGGGTATCCCCTGAGTACGGACCTCCCACACGGCGCCGCGCGCCGGGAGGAATATGATCGCGCCGGTTACCCGGCGGTAGAGATGCGTTAAGGCTCGTGACGTACGACGATGGTCCAGACAACGAACGATCCACCCCCGCACCTGGGTGAGCAAGAAGGGGAACCCGTGGCTTCCGGACGCCAGCGCTTTTCGATCATCAGCGACGGCCTCCCCAGCCAGCTCCCGGACATCGACCCCGATGAGACCCGGGAGTGGCTGGAGTCGCTCGACACTGTCATCAAGACCGAGGGGCGCACACGTGCCCGCTACCTGATGCTGCGGCTCTTGGAGCGCGCCCGAGAGCAGCAGGTCGGCGTGCCGGGCCTGCGCAGCACCGACTACATCAACACGATCCCGCCGGAGCGGGAGCCGTGGTTCCCCGGTGACGAGTACGTCGAGCGCCGCATCCGCGCGTACATCCGGTGGAACGCCGCGATCATGGTGTCGAGGGCGAACCGCCCCGAGCTGTCGGTCGGCGGGCACATCGCGACGTACGCCTCGGCGGCGTCGCTGTACGAGGTGGGCTTCAACCACTTCTTCCGCGGCAAGGACCACGGCGAGTCCGGCGACCAGGTCTTCATCCAGGGTCACGCCGCGCCGGGCATCTACGCGCGCGCGTTCCTGGAGGGACGCCTGCCGCAGGAGAGTCTGGACGGGTTCCGCCAGGAGATCTCCCACCCCGGCGGCGGGCTGTCGTCGTACCCGCACCCGCGGCTGATGCCGGACTTCTGGGAGTTCCCCACGGTGTCCATGGGCCTCACTGCGATCAACTCGATCTACCAGGCCCGGTTCAACCGGTACCTCTACAACCGGAAGATCAAGGACACCTCGCGGTCGCACGTGTGGGCGTTCCTCGGCGACGGCGAGATGGCCGAGCCGGAGTCCCTCGGCGCGATCGGCGTCGCGGCGCGTGAAGAGCTCGACAACCTGACCTTCGTCATCAACTGCAATCTGCAGCAGCTCGACGGTCCCGTACGCGGCAACGGCAAGATCATCCAGGAGCTGGAGTCGTACTTCCGCGGCGCCGGCTGGAACGTCATCAAGGTGATCTGGGGCCGCGACTGGGACCCGCTGCTCGCCCAGGACGTCGACGGTGTGCTCGTCAACAAGATGAACACCACGCCGGACGGCCAGTTCCAGACGTACTCCGTCGAGACCGGGGAGTACATCCGCGAGAACTTCTTCGGCGGCGACCCGCGGCTGCGAAAGATCGTCGAGCACATGTCCGGCGACGACATCAGCAAGCTGTCGCGCGGCGGGCACGACTACCGCAAGGTGTACGCCGCGTTCAAGGCCGCCCGCGAGCACGTCGGCCAGCCGACCGTCATCCTCACCCACACGATCAAGGGCTGGACGCTCGGGCCGGACTTCGAGGCGCGCAACGCGACGCACCAGATGAAGAAGCTCACCAAGGCCGAGCTCAAGGAGTTCCGCGACCGCCTCTACCTGGAGATCCCCGACTCGGCGCTGGAGGCGGACCTGCCGCCCTACTACCACCCGGGCGAGGACTCCGACGAGATCCAGTACATGCGCGAGCGGCGTATGGCGCTCGGCGGCTATCTGCCGAAGCGGCACAACCGGTCCAAGGCGCTCAAGCTGCCCGGCGACCCGGTCTACGCCGAGCTGAAGAAGGGCTCGGGCAAGCAGAACGTCGCCACGACGATGGCGTTCGTACGGCTGCTCAAGGACCTGATCAAGAACGAGGACATCGGCGCCCGGTTCGTACCGATCGCGCCGGACGAATACCGCACGTTCGGCATGGACTCGCTCTTCCCGTCGGCGAAGATCTACTCCCCGCACGGCCAGACGTACGAGGCGGTCGACCGCAAGCTGCTGCTGTCCTACAAGGAGTCCGAGCAGGGCCAGATGCTGCACGAGGGCATCAGCGAGGCCGGCGCGATGGGCTCGGCGATCGCGGCGGGCACGTCGTACGCCACGCACGGCGAGCACATGATCCCGGTCTACATCTTCTACTCGATGTTCGGGTTCCAGCGCACCGGCGACAGCATCTGGGCGCTGGGCGACCAGATGGGCCGCGGCTTCCTCCTGGGCGCCACGGCCGGCCGTACGACGCTCACCGGCGAGGGCCTCCAGCACAACGACGGCCACTCGCCGCTGCTCGCCTCGACCAACCCGGCGTGCGTCTACTACGACCCGGCCTGGGCGTTCGAGCTGTCCTACATCATCCAGGACGCGCTGCGGCGCATGTACGGCTCGAGCGAGGAGCACCCGCAGGGCGAGAACGTCTTCTACTACCTGACGGTCTACAACGAGCCGTACCAGCAGCCGGCCGAGCCTGCGAACATCGACGTCGACGGCCTTCTCAAGGGCCTGTACCGCTACGCCGAGGCGCCCGAGGTCGAGGGCGAGGCGCCGGGCGCGCAGATCCTCGCCTCCGGCGTGGCGGTCCGCTGGGCGCTGGAGGCGCAGCGGATGCTGGCCGAGGAATGGGGTGTCGCCGCCGACGTGTGGTCGGCGACGTCCTGGAACGAACTCCGCCGCGAGGCCGTCAACTGCGACCAGTGGAACCTCCTGCACCCGGAGGCCGACCAGCGCGTGCCGCACGTGACCAGTGCGCTCGACCGCCAGCCGGGCCCGGTCGTGGCCGTGAGCGACTTCATGCGCGCGGTGCCGGACCAGATCGCGCGGTGGGTGCCGGGCGACTACTCCTCGCTCGGCACGGACGGGTTCGGCTTCTCCGACACCCGGGCCGCCGCCCGCCGGTTCTTCCATGTCGACGCGGCGTCGATCACCCTCGCGGTGCTGACGCGGCTCGTACGCGCCGGCGAGATCAAGCCGGAGACGCTGCAGCAGGCCATCGAGCGCTACCAGCTCGGCGAGGGCGTCGAGGTCGTGGTCGGCGCGGACAAGACCCCGCCGGAGACGACGACCGACACCATGACGGCCGGCTGAGCCCGAGGTTCACGGCGGGGGCGTCCCATCGGGGGCGCCCCCGCTCTCACGCGCCGACCGGGACGCGTGCGCCCGCCGGCCGGACACCTCCATGGCGGGAAGGGTCAGGTGGCGGCGGGATCGACGTCCATGACGATCATCTTCTCCACGCGGTAGAGCTCGAGGTCGGTGCGATTCCACGCCTCGTCCGCGCGGACCGTCCAGTTGGCGAATTCGCGGCACATCCGAAGTAGACGCTCAATACGATCGCCGTGGGTGGCCGGCATTTTGGCGTGTCTTGGGGCGATCGCTGACGCGCCGCGGCGAGTTTCCGCGCTCGTCCCTAAGACTTGTTCGCCCGTGTGGCGAGGAGCTCGGTGAGCAGGTTCTCCCACTGCCGGCCGATGATGGAGATGTCGTAGCGGAGGGCGGTTTGGTGTGCGGCTGCCCCCATCGCATGGCGTTTGGCGGGGTCTTCGATGAGTTCGCAGAGTCCGTCGGCCAGGGCGTCGATGCCGCGTGGGGGGACAAGGAGTCCGTCGTGGCCGTGGGTGATGATCTCGCGGGGGCCTTGTGGGCTGTCGAAGCTGACGACCGGGACGCCGCAGGCGAAGGCTTCGATGATGGTCATACCGAAGCCTTCGAAGGACGAGGACAGCGCGACGATGGAGGCCTCCGCGAAGGCGGCGTAGATGTCGCTGGTCCGCCCCATGAACGCGACGTTGTGCCCCAGGTTGTGGTCTGCGGCGACAGTGCGCAGCTTGCCGAGTTCCGGTCCGGACCCGTACAGGTGCAGGGTCCAGTCGGGGTGGGCCGCGTTGACCTTGGCGAAGGCGGCGATGAGGCGTTCGTAGTGTTTGACCTTGGCCATCCGGCCGGCCGCTGCGATCACTGGTGCGTCCAGGTCGGAGAGCGGTTTGGGGCCTGCCGGCAAGGCGTTGGGGATGGCCTCCAGGCGGGTGGATGAAGAGGCGAGGAAGTCGGTGTAGGCGTGCCGGTCGGCCTCGGTGAGGGTCACCAGCGCGTCCAGTCGCGGGTACCACTGGCGCATGTGGGCTTGCAGGTCGCGGCGGTGTGCGGCCAGGTGAAGGTGTTCTTGACCGACCACGACGACGTCGCGTGGTGCGAAGCGTGCGGCGAGCAGGTTGAACGCGGGGCGGGTGGTGATCAGCACATCGGTGTCCAGCCTGCGCAGCGCGCGCCACAACCGGTAGTCACCGCGCAGCGTGACATCGGACCAGATCCGCTCGCTCCGCGGCACGAGTCGGCTGTTGTGCCGCCCCAATCGCGTTTCGAGCGGTCCGGGACGTACGCCTGTTCGCAGGTCCATGAGGGTGCGGACGCTGACGCGGTCATCGAGCGAGAAGAACGGCTCCTCCCGCCACCGATGCAAGGTGATGATCTCGATCTCGTGACGCGCGGCGAGGTGGTTGGCGAGGGAGAGGGTGGCTCGGACCGTGCCGCCCATGCCATAAGCGGATCCGAGGAGAAAAGTGATCTTCATACCTGGCATCTCCGTGAGGGGGTGGCCGGAAGGGCCGTAGAGGAGGGGAATACCGAGGCGGGGGCGCGTGATAGGAGTACCAGCGGAAACATATACTACTTGAATAGTACTACTGTTCTAGTACTAGCCAGCCCGTAGGTCTCTGGTCGCGTGTGCGCAGCGATCGGTGAGCAGGTGGTGGCGGCAGTCGGGCGCGCCGGCGTCCGGTCGTACTCGAAGTGACCGGCCCTTGGCGCTACCGGACGTGGGGAGTGTTGTCGCCGCGGGAGTCGATGAGCAGGGGGCGCAGCGGACTGAGGCGTAGCCTCGCCACGATCCGGGTGAGCGCAGGGTCTTGGAGGGCGTAGCCGGCGAGGGTGAAGGTCGCGCCCAGCAGCAAGCCCGCGGCGACGTCTTGGGGGTAGTGCGCGCCGATGTAGACGCGGGCGAATGCCATCACCAGCGCGGCCAGTATGGCGATGAGCCCGAGACGACGACTGGTGAGCACGAGCCCGGCGGCTGCGGCGCCGGCCATGACGGCGTGGTCGGAGGGGAAGGAGAAATCGTTGCTGCGATGTGCCAGCACGAGAATGTGGCTCAGCCCCGAGTATGGGCGGGCTTCGGCGATGTGGTGCACGATCGGTTGGTTGATGGCCAGTGCGGCGAGCGTGGCCAACGGCGCCCACAGCGCCTTGGCCATCGCCTCGGCGGCGCCGTCGCGGCGGGCGATCCAGCAGCCGGCCAGCAGGAGACCGGCGAAGATCGCGATGCCGTAGTCCGCGTAGGCGGTCATGACCGGTTGCAGCCAGCCGGTATGGCGGGCGAAACCGTTGATCGTGAGGAACCATTGCCGGTCCAGGCCGTCGGCGGGAGAGCCGTGACCAGCAGTCGGCGCCGGCAGCGGCAACAGCAGACCTCCCGACGGCTCGGAGAGAAGGGTCGGCCACATCTTGGACATCGCCTTTCTGTCGGATCGCAGGCGGCGGTGACACGTCCTGCGCGACGCGGAGCCCTCCCGTAGGCAGGACCAATAGCTACTATTGCAGTAGTACTCAATGGATAGTACTAGTCGAGGCGTAGGATGCGATACGGAAGCAAGGGAGACTTCATGAGCTCACCAACGGACGAGAGCCCGCACGCCCGGCGTCCGCCAGGCATGCTCGAAGACGAGTTGCTCGCGGTGCTGTGGGCCACCGGCCGGCCGATGACCCCCGCCGACGTGCAGGTTCGCCTCGGTCACCGTCTCGCCTACACCACGGTGATGTCGACGCTCACCCGCCTGTTCCGAAAAGGCCTGGTGACCCGTGAATCGACCGGGCGCGGCTACGCCTACTCGCCGACGGTGAATGAGGCCGACCACACCGCCCAGGCGATGACCGAGCTCCTGAGCCGCCGCAGCGACCGCGCCGGCGTGCTCACACGCTTCGTCTCCTCCCTGCCTCCCGAAGACGAAGCACTGCTGCAACGGCTGCTCCGCGGCGAAGACGGCCCCTGAAATGCGCGTCATCGTCTATCTGCCGTTCGTGCTCTCCGCACTGGTGGCGATCCTCGGACCACGAATGGCGAGCCGGATGCCGCCCAGGACCGGGACACGCCTCCTGCTCGCCGCGGCGGCGGGAAGCGCGGCGACCATGCTGCTGACACTGTCCCTGCTGGCGTGGACACTGATCGCACCGCTGCCTCTGGTGGCCGCCGTCGGCGCCTGGTCCGGCGATCACCTCCACCACGACGACCCCGTCCCGGCGCAGGCCGCCAAGGCGGCCTGCGTGATTCTCGCCCTACTCGCGTGCACCGTCACCGTCGCGGCCGCACGAAGACTCCGCGCGCTACACCACGTACGGCAAGAAGGCCGACAGCTCGGAAACGGACGCCTCGTCGTCATCGACCAACCCGACCTCGAAGCGTTCGCCATCCCCACCGGCGACGAGCACCACGGCCGGATCGTGGTCTCCACCGGAATGCTGCGCACGCTCACCCCCGATGAATGCCGGGTACTCCTGGCCCACGAAGCCGCACATCTCGACCACGCCCACCACCGCTACCGCACCCTCGCCACCCTCATCACCGCGGCCAACCCGATCCTGCTCACCCTGCCCGCCGCCATCCACCACCTCACCGAACGCTGGGCCGACGAAGCCGCGGCCGCCACCACCGACGATCGGCACCTCACCGCACGAGCCCTCGCCCGCGCCGCACTGGCCGCCCACGAAGCGAAACGGAGACCCTCCCCGGGCGGCGCCGTACTGTGCTTCGGCCAGACCGGAGTCGGCAACCGCGTACGCGCTCTCCTCGCCGACACCCCACCACGCCGTCCGGCCACCGCGACGCTCCTGATCGCCCTCCTGGCCGCATCCCTGCTCAGCTCGGCCGAGGCCGGCCGCGACAGCGCCCAACTCCTCACCCAGGCCCGCGACCACTACCACGCACGACCGGTACGCATCTCCGTCGCCGTCCGCCACGAGGCGCGACACCTCCTCGCCGTCGTCGACCACCGCCTCCACCACTGACCCAAGCTCACTGTTGTACAGCAGGGACGTACGGCAACACCGCCGAACAGCATCTGTCACCGCCTCTCGCACCTCATGGCGGAACAGGTGTTACACGCGGCAATGATCGCAGCGAACCCGGCCTTCCCTACCGGTCCCGCCGGCCGGTCTGGAGGGGCGCCTGAGGGGGGTTCTGGGCGGGCAGCAGCGGGATGCCGTCGCCCAGGTGGACCAGCACGGGCAGGCCGAAATCCGCGGTGCGGCTCGCGACCGTTACGCCCTCGACGGCGATGCTCGCCGTCGTCGCGCAGGTCCCGGACTCCAGGGCGACGATACTTCCCGCCCTGATCACCGCGGTGAGGGCCTTGACCTCGAATTCCAGCATCAGGGCGAAATTGATCGTCGTCACCCGGACCTCGTTGACGAGCAGTTCGACGCTCGGATGAGAGGCGACGCCGATTCGGTGGGTGATGACGTCCACGATCTCTTCTCGGCCCGGCATCGCGGCCGTTCGCCGGGCCGCCTGGACGAGGGTCGCGTACTTTCGCCATCCCGTCACCAGCAGACCGCCCAGGTCGAGGGCGAGAAGTTCGGCACCGAGGGTGGAGACCTCCCGGATCGCCGTATTGCGCGTTGCCACGGAGAGGCCCTGTAGTGCCGGGTGAGATGCGCCGCCGGTCCGGCCGGAGGAAATGGCCTGGGACAGTGCCGCCACGGCGTTCTCCGTCTCCCCGAAGATCATGCCGCACGCCGTGACCGGCGAAGCCTGGCCCGTCATCTTCGCTCCTCCACTTCCACCATCGGAACACCGCCCTGAGGTTCGAGCCGTACGACATTCGTCAGGCTCCTGTGCGCCTCCCTCACCGTCACCCGGGGTCCGGAGCCGAAATGAGGGACGACCCGCACCTCGTCCCCGCCCGGAGGCGGCCCGCCAGAGACGAGAGGCCCCGCACCGGCAGACCCGGCTTCGAAAGGCGTGGCGTCAAGGGCTGCGGCGCGCTTGCGTCCGGTGATGAGGGCGACGGCGATGCCCCCGGCCGCGAGGATGACGAGCAGCAGCGGAACGCCGATGGGCAGTGAGCTCTCGTTCGAGCTCGGCACGGTCTGCGGCCGCTCGACCGGCGCGACGTCGTGCGGCGGCTCCGTCACCGAAGGCCCGCCGCCACCGGCCGGCTCAACGGGGCCGGGGCTCAGCGAGACCGCCTTGGACACCGGCGGCAGAACCACGAACGAGCTGCTGCCCTGGGTGCGCCGGGACGATCCGCCACTCTCCTTGGGGAGAGCGTGATACGAGATCGTCCAATTGATCGGCATCGAGCCGGGCCCGGCGTCCGCGGGGACCGTGAGATCGGCGGACGCGTCGGAGACGGCGTCGAAAGCGCAGACCGCCACCGCGTCAGACGCGAACCGCGCCGTGCAGCCGTCGATGGCCCAGCCCAAGTCGTTGACGGCGAACGCGACCTTCACCGGGTCGCCGGGCCGGCCCGTTTCCCTGCTCGCGTCCACCGAGAAGCTCGGCTCCGTCGTGTCCACCTCTGGAGACGGCGTGGACGGGAACGGCTCACCGTCCGCCGACGGCGAAGCGGTCGCGAGGGCACGCCCCTCGAACGCCGCCCCCGCGGATGCCGAATAGGCGATGATTGTGACCACCGCCGTGCACACGGCCGTCCGTAACGCCCCATAACTGAACACGATTCAGCCCCCTCGTCTACCTCGTCGACCGCACCCGATCGACGATCTGCATGAGTTCGAGCCAGCCGCTGAACGCCGTCTCGACGCCGATGTGATCGCGGATCCGCCCCCGTATGGGTTCCGCGCCGACGACAAGGTCGAGTTCCACCCGCAGCGTGCGGTTCTCCGGCTCGATGCTCATAGCGGAAATGGTGGCCGTGGCGAGATGGATCCCGCATTGTGGTGACCACCGAAAGGTTTTCCCCGACCGGCCACCATGTCGGTGGGTGACCGAGGGAAACGACGATGACGCTGTTCGAACGCGATCACGAGCTCGACAGGATCGGCGAGCTCCTCACCAGGGCGGTCGCCGGCCAGGGCGTGGTCCTGCTCGTCGAGGGAGCACCTGGCATCGGCAAGACCGCGCTGCTGGAGGCGGCACGGGCATCCGCGGCCGACCGTGACGTACGCACCCTCACGGCGATC